>JBEKAW010000209.1:0-4611 GCA_050015715.1 Candidatus Krumholzibacteriaceae bacterium | reverse complement strand
TTCAGGCCATCCAGGAAGAGCTTTTGGCGTGACGCTGCGGCCCGAACTCCACGCTTCCCACATTTTCGACATTGCCCCTGTTGATGACTGTGGAATAGGGGGGCGAGGCAGGGGGCGTTGTGGAGAGACAGGAGAAGTCCACAGAGCTCTCAACCTGAGCGAGTGCGGGAAGACGGATACCCAGCGGGAAGATTCGGCGTCTTTCGACATATGCACCGGACCTACTCCCACTACTGAAGTATATAGATATTCGGAAGGAGTGGGATAATCCGGATATGCGCCCGGCGGAATCTCGAGCGCGCCGTCTTTTTTCTTGAAGCGGCATTGATCATGGCGTATTATCACTTTTCCATTCAGGATGACTTTATGATGCTTCTATCATTTCAACCCGTTCCACGGCAGGAGGTGGCGGCGTGAAGGTCAGTGTCCCCCTCAATGAGCTGAGCCGCAAGATGAACGCCATATCGGGCGTTGTCCCGGGCAAGACGACGATGCCGATTCTTTCGACGGTGCTCATGAGCGCCGAGAAAGGGAATTTCAGCATCTCCGCCACGGACCTCGATATTTCGGTGACCTCGAAGGTGAACGGGAGCGTGACGGAAGAAGGGAAAATAGCGATTCCGGCGAGGAAGATCGCGGAGATCGTGAAGTCGCTCGCGGGCGAGGAGGTCGTGCTCGAGGCGGAGGGGGAGAAATTGACGCTCTCGTGCGGCAAAAGCAGGTTCGTGGTGAACGGGCGGAGCGCGGACGATTTCCCGAAGCTGCCGAAGCAGGAGAGCAAGACCGCGTTCACGATAGATCCCGAAATCGTCGGAGAGCTCGCGCAGAAGACCGTGTACTCGGTCTCGACCGACCTCACGAGACCCGCGCTCTGCGGCGTCCTCTGGGAGGTGGACCGCAAGGGCATCGGCATGATATCGACTGACGGGCACCGCCTCGCGAAGGTCGAGATCGCGATGGATCTGGGGACCGTCCACAAGATGGACGTGATCGTGCCGCCGAAGGCGCTCGGGACGATGCGCACGTACGCGGAAGGGGAAAAAGAGGTGCGGATATCGGTCGGCGAGAACAGCATCAGCTTTGAAATGCAGGGAACGACGATCTATTCGAGACTCCTCGAAGGGCCCTTCCCCAACTACCAGCGCGTCATCCCCGCCAAGAACGAGAAAGAGCTCGTCGTGTCGCGCTCGGCCCTGGCCGATGCCACGAAGCGCGTCTCCATCCTCTCCGATACGCTTACGCGCCAGGTCGTGTTCTCCATCGCGAAGAACAAGCTCACCCTCAACGTCAGCACGCAGGAGCTCGGCGAGGCGCGCGAGGAGATCGAGGCGTCCTTCTCGGGGGAGCCCATGGACATCGGCTACAACGCCACCTATGTCCTCGACATCCTGCGGACGATCGACGCGGAGGAGATCGTGTTTCTCCTGGACCGCCCTGACAACGCGGGCCTCGTGAAACCGGCGAGCGACGGCGGAAACGTGAAGCAGCTCTGCATTATCATGCCCTTGAGGATCGGTTGACGGACGCGGCGGCGGGGCGGGGGTGATGGCGGGTGATCGTCCGGGGCCTCGAGATAGTCAATTTTCGCAACATCGCGCAAGCGGCGCTGTCCTTTTCCCCCACGTTCAACCTGATCACGGGGCGAAACGCCCAGGGCAAGACGAACGTCATCGAGGCGATCTACCTCTTTTCCCTCGGGAGATCCTTCAGGACCCGGAGCCTCGACGAGGCGGTGCGTTTCGAGGGGGATTATTTCTTCACGAAGCTCGCCGGAACGAGCGACTCGGGCGTCGCCTTCGATATCGAGGCGGCCTTCGAGCGCGGCGGCCGGCCGCGGGTCTCGATCAACGGGAACAGGGCGTCGGGGCTCGCCGAGATCGTCGGCATCATACCCGGCGTGATATTCGTCGCGGAGGATATACTGCTCTCGGCGGGCCCGCCCGCGGAGCGCCGGGCCTATCTGGACTACACGGCCGCGCAGATCTCCCCGCCGTTCCTGCGCGAGATCAAGGAGTACCGCCTCGTTCTGAGACAGCGCAACGCGCTTCTCGAGCGTTCCGCCCGCGAGGGCGCGGCGCCGGAGGGGATCGAGCCCTGGGACGAGGCGCTCGCCGTGAAGGGGGCCTCGATCGTGCGCAGCCGCCTGGCGGCGATGCGGGAGGTCGAAGAGCGCTCGCAGCGGCTCTTCGGCGAGGTCCTGGGCGCCCCGAGCGGTTTTCGCATGGAATACGTCTCGTCGTTCAATCCGGGCGGGAAGGACGCGGCGGAGGCGCTCCGCGAGGCGCTCGCGAGGGTTCGCCAGGAGGAGCGGCGGCGAGGCTACACGATGGCGGGGCCGCACTACGACGACGTCCGCATCTTTCTCGAATCGTCGGAGCTTCGGCGCTACGGGTCGCAGGGGCGCAAACGGCTCGCCGCCCTCGTTCTCAAGCTCGCCCAGGCGCTCGCCATTCTCGAGAAACGGGGGGAGCGGCCGGTCGTCATTCTCGACGACATTTTCTCGGAGCTCGACCGCGAGACGGTCGCCCGCGTGCGGGAGCATCTGACGGACAGCTACCAGAGCTTCATCACGACGCCCCGCCCCGACGAGCTCGGCGGGCTCCCCGCGGGGGCCGCGCGGTTCTCGGTGGAGGGCGGGGTCGTTACGGCCGGAGGGTAGCGCCAAAAAGGCTCCCGAAAGGGCCACTTTATTGTTTATTTTTGGCGGGTTTCTTAATAAAATCCGATATCCGCAGGGAGGTACGCTTCAGAGGTGGAAAAGAAAGCATCGGCCCGGGTCGGAGAGATTCTTCCCCGCGTGCTCGAGCTCATGGGGCTCGACGACAAGTTCGAGGAAGCGAGGCTCATCCAGGGATGGGCGGAGGTGGTCGGGCCCGTCATCGCGAACAGAAGCCGCCCGCGGATGCTGAGAGACGGCATCCTCTTCATAGAAGTAGAGAGCAGCGTCTGGATGCAGGAACTCTGGTTTCACCAGCGACAGATCATCGAGCGCATCAAGAAGGAATTTCCGAAGGTCGAGGTCAAGGGTATTCGCCTCGAGATCGAAAAGGAGAATAGATAGGGCATGACCCAGGATTACACCGCAAAAGGCATACAGGTGCTCAAGGGGCTCGAAGCCGTGCGCAAGCGCCCGGCGATGTACATCGGCTCGACCGACCTCCACGGGCTGCACCACATGATCTACGAGGTCGTCGACAACTCGATCGACGAGGCGATGGCGGGGCACTGCGACCGGATAGATATCTCCATTCAGAAGGAAGGCACCGTCACGGTGATCGACAACGGCCGGGGCATTCCGGTGGACATACACCCGACGCAGAAACGGCCCGCCGTCGAAGTCGTTCTCACGATGCTCCACGCGGGGGGCAAGTTCGATCACAAGAGCTACAAGGTGTCGGGCGGGCTCCACGGCGTCGGCGTTTCCGTCGTGAACGCGCTCTCGGAGTGGCTCGAGGTCGAGATCTGGCGCGACGGAAAGGCCTACACGCAGCGGTACGAGCGCGGGACGCCGGCGTACGATCTCAAGACGGAGCCGCAGAAGGGCACGAAGGACCGCCGCGGGACGCGGGTGACCTTCTACCCGGACAAAGAGATCTTCACGACCACGGACTTCAGCTTCGACACGCTCTCGCAGCGCTTCCGGGAGCTCGCGTTTCTCAACAAGGGGATCACGATCGTTTTCGAGGATCAGCGGACGAACAAGCGGCACGAGTTCAAGTACTCGGGGGGCATCGTCTCGTTCGTCAAGTACCTCAACGAGAACAAGGACGTTCTCCACACGCCGCCGATCTACATCGAGGACAAGCGCGACGACTACGAGCTCGAGTGCGCGATCCAGTACAACGACGGATACGCCGAGAGCATCTTCGCCTTCGCGAACAACATCAACACGATCGACGGCGGGACGCACCTCATCGGCTTCAAGGCGGCGCTCACGCGCACGCTCAACAACTACGCGGCCAAGGCGGCCCTCTTCAAGAAAGAAAAAACGACCCTTTCGGGGGACGACATCCGCGAAGGAATCGCCGCCGTCATCAGCGTGAAGCTCCCCGACCCGCAGTTCGAAGGGCAGACGAAGGGAAAGCTCGGAAACAGCGAGATCAAGGGCTACGTCGAGAGCGCGGTCGGGCAGAAGCTCTCGGAGTACCTCGAGGAGCACCCCCCGGTCGCGCACAAGATCGTCGACAAGGCGCTCCAGACGGCGCGCGCGCGCGAGGCGGCCCGGAAGGCCCGCGACCTCGTGCGGCGCAAGAGCGCGCTCGAGACGAGCACGCTCCCCGGGAAGCTCGCCGATTGCTCGCTCGAGGATCCGGCGCAGTGCGAGCTTTACCTCGTCGAGGGGGATTCGGCGGGCGGCTCGGCCAAGCAGGGGCGCGATCGCCGCTTCCAGGCGATACTGCCGCTCCGCGGGAAGATTCTCAACGTCGAGAAGGCGCGCCTCGACAAGATTCTCTCGAACGAGGAGATCAAGAATGTCATCACGGCGCTCGGGACGGGCGTCGGCGAAGAGGATTTCGACATCACGAAGACGCGCTATCACAAGATCATCATCATGACGGATGCGGACGTGGACGGCGCGCACATCCGGACGCTCATTCTCACGCTCCTCTT
>JBEKAW010000208.1:0-4661 GCA_050015715.1 Candidatus Krumholzibacteriaceae bacterium | reverse complement strand
CATAAGCGTGAAGATCTTCTTCGCCATGGCGATAGTCACGCTCTGCATCTTCGCCATGAACTATTTCGCGTTCATGCACCACACCGGGCGCGCGTTCGACCGGGCGGTGGCCTCGGCGGCCGCCGCGAACCTCGCCGTCTCGGCGGTGCACCGTGAGATGGCGCTCGATTATCTCAGGTGGCGGATCCTTTCGCTCACGGGCATCACGCTGCTCGCGGGCTTCGGGATATTCTGCCTCCTCGTTCATTTCATCCTGAAGAGGCCCATGACCCAGCTCATCGCCGCGAGCCGCGCGCTCGCGAACAACGCGGGGGATCTCACGACGACGGTCGATATCCGCTCGGACGACGAGCTCGGCACGCTCGGGTTCGCCCTGAATACGCTCTTCTCGAACATGGCGAGCATCATCAGGATGATCAGGGGCACCGCCGACAAGGTCAATTTCTCCGCGCAGAACCTCTCCGCCGCGACGGAGCAGATGAACTCGATCACGGAAGAGACGTCGACGACGGTGCAGAACATCGCGAAGTCGAGCGACGTCCAGGCGCGGAAGGTCGACGACATGATCAAGGAAATCCGCAACATGGAGCGATCCGTCAAGCAGGTCGCCAACAGCGCGGAGCTCGCGGCCTCCGCCGCGACGAACGCCTCCGAGACCGCCACGAAGGGCGGCGACTCGGCGAAGGAGGCGGTCGAGAAGATCAACAAGATCTATACCGTCATCCAGGAGTCGGCTGACATCATCAGACACCTCGGAGAGCGGTCCAATCAGATCGACGAGATCGCGGACGTCATCACCGACGTCGCCGATCAAACGAACCTGCTCGCCTTGAACGCCGCCATCGAGGCCGCGCGGGCGGGCGAGGCGGGCAGTGGATTCGCGGTCGTCGCCGACGAGGTCCGCAAGCTCGCGGAAGGCTCCGCGCGGGCGGCCGAAGAGATCGCCGCGCTCATCCGCCAGACGCAGGAGGAGACGCGCACGGCCGTGAAGAGCATCGAGCTCGGGGCGAAAGAGGTCACGGAGGGCAAGGAAGTCATCACGCGCACGGGGCAGTCGCTCGACGAGATCGTCGACGTGCTCCGGAGCTCGTCCGACATGGCGCGCCGGATCTCGGCCGCGACCAAGGAGCTCTCGCGCGGCATGAAGAACGTGACGGGCTCGATCGACGAGATATCGTCGGCGGCCGAGAAGAACGCCTCGGCCACGCAGGAGACGGCTGCCTCGATGGAGCAGATGACCTCCAGCATGGAGGACGTCGCGTCCTCGGCCCAGAAGCTGAGCGACATGGCGATCCAGCTCCGCGAGCACGTGGGAAAATTCAACGTCGGCTCGACCGACAAGGTCGAACAAATCGCGGGCGTCTGAACAAAGGATTGATGGCCGATGAAGCACGAACGCGCATACGAAAAGGCACGAAAGGGCACGCAGCTCGTCACCCTGCGCCTCGGCGTCGAGTACTACGGCATCCCCGTTTCGAACGTGCGGGAGATTCTGCGCCCGCTCGATCTGTTCCCGGTGCCCGGCATGGGCGCGAACATCGAGGGGGTCATCAACCTCCGCGGGGAAATCATCCCGATCGTGAAGATTCATCTGCTCCTCGGCACCGGGCCCGGAGAGTGCCTCGAGGCGCCGCGGAAGCGGAGAATGGTCATCATCGACGCCTCATGCGGCAGCTTCGGCTTCTTCGTCGACGAGGTGCTCGAGGTGACGCGGATTCAAAGCGAGGAGATGCAGGCCGCCCCCGACCTGGGCGAGCAAGGCCCGCGCTCCAAGCTCGTAACCGGTATCGTCAAAGTATCCGGCCGAATGGTCGTGTGCTTGAACTCCGAGAAACTCATCCCCGACGACTTGCTGGCAAAGGAGCTTGTGATTGGCGGTTGAAAAGAGGACCGGTAGTGTTGTCAAGGTGGACGTCGCCCAGTTTCAGGTGGGGCAGGCGCCGACGCAGATGATGACGATGGCGCTTGGATCGTGTCTCGGCATCGTGCTGTATGACGCCTCGGCCGGGATCGGGGCGCTCGCGCACGCCATGCATCCGCGGCGGGAACGGGTCAAGAACAACGCGAACCGGGCGAAGTTCGTCGACACCGTGATCCCCGCCATGATCGAGCGGATGCTTCAGTGGGGGGCCCACCGCGAGCGGATCGTCGCGAAGATATTCGGAGGAGCGCGGATGTTCAGTGCGTTCAAGGGGTGCCAGGGGGTGCTGCAGATCGGCGACGAAAACATCGTCGCCGGCCGCGAGATTCTCGCGGAGCTCGCCATTCCCATTGCCGCCGAGAGCGTCGGGGGAGCGAGTGGACGCACGATCACCTTCGACGTTTCGGACGGGAGCGTTCTCGTCCGGTTCGTGAACGGCACCGAGGAGACATACTGATGACGGAGAATCGGAGCAGGGCGCGCGGAGGCGTGATCCGGGTCGTGGTCGGGGAGGATTCCCCGCTCATGCGGACCCTGATCGTCGAGGCGCTCGAGCGCGACCCCGGAGTGAAGGTCGTCGGGAAGGGCGCCGACGGCCGTGCCGTTCTCAAGATGGCGGCGGAGCTCAGGCCCGATTGCATCACGCTCGATCTCGAGATGCCCAATATGAACGGCCTCGAGACGCTCCGGTACCTCATGAGCGAATGGCCGGTGCCGGTCGTCATTGTGAGCGGGTATTCCGCCGAGGGCGCCAATCTCGCGCTCACGTGCCTCGAGTACGGCGCGGTCGATTTCGTCGCGAAAACCTTCGGCGGGATCCGGTTCCCCGCGGACGAGCTCCTCGCGAAAGTCAAGGCGGCCGCGACGGCGGACGTGCGCCGCACGCGGTTCGCCTCTCCGGAGATCGAGATCGGCGCGCAGAAACGCAGCTCATTCGCCCCGTCGCTCAGCTCCGTCGTCGTGATCGGGGCGAGCACGGGAGGGCCGCAGGCGCTCATGGAGCTCATGCCCCGGCTGCCGCGCGAGATTCCCGCGGGAATCGTGATCGTGCAGCACATGCCGGTGGACTTCACGCGGCTTCTCGCGGAGCGGCTCAACGACCGCTCGCATCTCGACATTCGCGAGGCGGTGGAAGGGGACGCGATCCTTCCGGGGCGCGCGCTCGTCGCGCCGGGTGGAATGCATCTCTTTCTCGAGGAGCGGGACCGTCGGCCGTGCGTGATGCTGCTGGGCAAGAACACGCTCCAGCGCACCGCGTGCCCGTCCATCGATTTTACGATGACCTCCTTCGCGCCGATCTTCCGGGAGCGCCTCATCGGGGTCATTCTCACGGGGATGGGGCGCGACGGGACGGCGGGGAGCGCGGCGATACGGCGCTGCGGGGGATGGATCATTTGCCAGGACAGGGATTCGAGTCTCATCCACGGTATGCCGGGCAGCGTGATCGGCGAGAACCTCGCCGACGAAGTGTGCCCGCTCGAAGGAATCGCCGAATGCGTCTCGCAGAGGATTCGCGAGACCGGGACGAGGGAGCCCGCGTATGAACGTGAGTGATTACAAGGAGCTCTACAAGAGCGAGGCGGACGACGCGGTCCAGGCGCTCGAGAACGGTCTCGTCAGTCTCGAGTCGGCTCCGGAGTCCCGTGCGCCCATAGACGAGCTCTTCCGCCACGCCCACAATCTCAAGGGAATCTCGGGCGCGATGGGCTACCAGGAGATCGTCGAGGCGAGTCACGCCCTCGAGAACGTGCTCGACACGCTGCGGAAAGGCGCCGACGTCACCGTCGCGAAGATCGGCTGCATGCTCGGCGCCGTCGATGTCCTCAAGAAGCTCGTGGGACTGGCCGCCGGGGAAGGCACGCAGGAGGCGGGGGAAGGCGCGGGCGGCGCGCGAAGCGCGCAGCTTCTGAGCGAGGCGCTCGTACTTCTTTCGAATATATCGACCGTCCCCGATCGGAGCGGCGCTCCCGCGCCCCCGGCTTCGGAGATCGAAGCCGGCGTGACGCAGCGGATAACCTCGACGAAGGTCGAGCTCGAGCGCCTCGACCGGATCATGGATCTCGTCGGCGAGCTCACGATCAGCCGCATCAGGCTCAGCGCCATCGCGGCCGAGCTCGGCTCGAAGACGCTCCCCGACGAGCTCGCCGTCTCGTGGCGGCTCATTTCACAGATACAGAAAGAAGTCATGGAGGCGCGGCTGATTCCCGTGGGCCAGGTGTTCCAGCGTTTCAACCGGCTCGTGCGCGACGTTTCGCACGAGAAGGGAAAGAACGTCAAGTTCGAGATCGCAGGCACGGAGATCGGCCTCGATCGCGCCGTGCTCGAAGGCATGGTCGATCCGCTCGTACATCTCATCCGAAACGCGCTCGATCACGGGATCGGAACACCCGCCGAGCGCCGCGCCGCGGGCAAGCCCGAAGAGGGACGTCTCACGTTGAGCGCCCGGCGCGAGCGGAACAACGTCGTCCTCGAGGTTTCGGACGACGGGCGCGGCATCGATACCGCGACAGTCGCGGCGGCGGCGGCCGCGAAAGGCCTTGTCAAGGGCGGGACGACCGCCCTCACCGAAGACGAAGTGTGCCGCATCATCACGATGCCGGGATTCAGCACCGCGGCCTCGGTCGACCGTCTCTCGGGTCGCGGAATGGGCATGAACATCGTCAAAAAGGCGGTCGACGCATTCGGGGGCTCGATTGTGATCCGGAGCAGACCGGGAGCGGGGACGACCGTCTCGATGCTG
>JBEKAW010000207.1:0-4664 GCA_050015715.1 Candidatus Krumholzibacteriaceae bacterium | reverse complement strand
GGGCCGAGGAGCGGGCCCACATCCTCGAGGGGTACAAGATCGCGCTCGACCATATCGACGAGATCGTCCAGCTCATCAAGAAGAGCGCCTCTCCGGACGAAGCGCGCAAGGGGCTCATGAAGCGCTTCAAGCTCTCGGAGATCCAGGCGCAGGCGATCCTCGATCTCAGGTTGCAGCGCCTCACCGGCCTCGAGCGCAAGAAGATCGAGGACGAGTACCTCGAGCTCATCAAGAAAATCGAATTCTACCGCTCGATTCTCGAGAGCCGCACGCGGCTCCTCGGAATCATCCGCGACGAGCTCGACGACCTCAACGCGCGCTTCGGCGACGAGCGCCGGACCGAAATCGTCGACCAGGAAGGGGAGTTCCAGATCGAGGACCTCATCGCGGAAGAGGACATGATCATCACGATCACCCACACCGGCTACATCAAACGCATCCAGACGGGCACCTACCGGCGGCAGCGGCGCGGCGGGAAGGGCATCTCCGGGATGGGCATGAAGGAAGAGGACTTCATCGTGCACCTCTTCATCGCCTCGACGCACAGCTACATCCTCTTCTTCACGGACAAGGGCCGGTGCTTCTGGGTCAAGGTGCACGAGATCCCGCAGGGCGGGCGCCTCGCGCGCGGCAAGGCGATCGTCAACCTCCTCGAGATGGCCCGCGACGAGAACGTCACCGCCTTCGTTCCCGTGAGCGATTTCGGCCAGGACGCCTACCTCATGCTCGCGACGAAGGACGGCTACATAAAGAAGACGCACATCTCCGCCTTCGCGAACCCGCGTCGCGGCGGGCTCATCGCGATGGTCCTGCGCGAGGGGGACAAGCTCATCGCGGCGCGCCTCACGTCGGGAAGCGACGATATAATCCTCGCCAAGCGCAAGGGCAAGGCGATCCGCTTCAACGAGAAGGACGCGCGGGACATGGGGCGCGCCACCCAGGGCGTGACGGGGGTCAAGCTCGACAAGGACGATCGCGTCGTCGAGATGGTCGTCGTGAAGCGGGGCGCGGAGCTCCTCGCCGTGACGGAGCACGGCTACGGAAAACGCACGCGGATCAGCGATTTCAGGAACATCAAGCGCGGCGGCAAGGGGGTCGTGGCCATTTCGACCGACGAGCGCAACGGGGCCCTCGTGGCCGTGAAGGAAGTGATCGAGGAGGACGAGGTGATGATCATCACGCGCAACGGCATCATCATCCGCTCCCCGGTCAACAGCATATCCATTCTCGGGCGGCCCGCGAAGGGCGTCAAGCTCATCAGCCTCGGCGAGGGGGACGCCGTCGTCGACGTCGCGCTCATCGCCGGCGAGAAGGATTCGAACGGCGGCGCGGTGGAGGGCGACGAAGAGGAGGACCTGGGGAGCGAGGCGGAAGGGGAAGAGGCTGGCGCCGGCGAAGCAGGCGAGGAGCCCGAAGAGAAATAGATGCGGTCAAACCCGGTCTCGTCATCCAAAACACCGGCCGAACGGGCCTACCTTGTCGGCGTCACGCTGCCCCGCGTCAGGCGCGAGGACGAGCTCGAGAACCTGCGCGAGCTCGAGCTCCTCGCCCGCACGGCGGGCGCGGAGGTCGTGGGGCACGCGCTCCAGAACCGCACGCGAATCGACGGCGCAACCTTCATCGGCAAGGGGAAGATCGAAGAGCTCGCCCGGGAGATTCACGACCGGGGCGTCAACCTCGTCGTTTTCGACGACGATCTCTCGCCGTCCCAGGCGCGGAACATCGAGAAGGTCCTCGACGTCAACGTCATCGACCGCACCGAGCTCATCCTCGACATATTCGCGCGGCGGGCGCGCACACGTCAGGCGAGAATCCAGGTGGAGATCGCGCAGCTCAACTATGCGCTCCCCCGCCTCAGGCGCCTCTGGGAGCACCTCTCGCGGCAGGAGGGAGGGATCGGGACGAGGGGGCCGGGAGAGACCCAGATCGAGGTCGACCGGCGCCGGGCGCGCGACCGGATCGCCAGTCTCACGCGCGAGCTCGAGAAGATTCACCGGGGCGTCGAAGAGCGGCGCAAGCGGCGCGAGGGGCTCTTCAACGTCACGATCATCGGCTATACGAACGCCGGCAAATCGACGCTCCTCAACCGCGTCGCGGGGAGCTCGGTCCTCGAGAGCGACCGGCTCTTCTCGACCCTCGATTCGACGACGCGCCGCGTCGAGGGCCCCGGAGGCGAGCCGTTTCTCCTCACCGACACGGTCGGATTCATCCGGAAGCTTCCGCCCCACCTCGTCGCGAGCTTCAAGGCGACGCTCCTCGACGTGCGGGAGGCCGACCTCCTCCTTCATGTCGCCGACGCGACAATCCCGCGCTACGAGGAACACATCGCGATCGTCAACGCGGTCCTCGACGACGTGCTCGGGGGCGGGGGCCCGGGGGAGGCGCGCGGCGAGGAGCGCGAGGACGAGCAGCGCAGTGCGCCGCCCCGCGAGGCCGTGAACGAGCGGATCCCCACGATCCTCGTGCTCAACAAAATCGATCTGATTGCGGACGCCGCCGGCAGAAAGGCGCTTGGAGCGAGGCACCCGGGCGCGGTGCTCGCGAGCGCGGCGACGGGAGAGGGCCTCCCGGAGCTCCTCGGGATCGTCGAGGCTCACACGGCGAAGGATTTCGTCGAGGCGGACGTGCTCCTGGCGCCCGAGGACGGCCGGGCGATCGCGGCCGTGGAGCGCCTCACGAAGGTTCTCTCGCGGAAGATGTCTCGCGGCCGGATGGCGTTTCGCGTGCGGATCCGGAAGCGCGATGTCGCGATTCTGGAGCGGGAAGCCACCGTGCGCCTGCGGTTCGGCTCGCCGTAGGCCCCGCGGCCCCGCCCTGCCGCCGACTGCCCGTCGGCCCCGCCCCACGCCTCTTGTGCTACGGCCTCTTTTCTTCCCCCGTGCCCGCCGGCACACTCCACGAGTACCGCAGCCTGGTCCCTTCGGTCGTCACCCAGGGGTATCTCTGGACAATCTCGGCACGGCGCGCAGCCGCCGCGGGCAGCGTGGCCCGGAGCTCGTAGTTGGTGTCGAGCTGGACGATGATGAAACGGGCGAGCACGACGAAGAAGAGCGGCACGAGGAAGGGCACGTAGCGGCGCCAGCGCCGATGGCCTATGAGACGCGAGCAGTAGACAGCCCCCGCCGAGATCACCATGACGAATCCGATGGAGACGAGGTAGAGGTTCCGGATGTCGAGCCAGTCGGCGGGAAACTGGAAGAAGGCGAAGGGGAGCGCCATGATGTAGGTCCACGCGATGAAGAAACGGATCGCGTGGTTACCGAAAACGAACCCGAAGAACGAATACGACAGCACCGTGAGCGCGATGACGATCCTGATCTCGGTCGCGAAGGCGTACACGGACCTCACGGCGGGCCCGGCCGCCGTGACGAGGTGCGACGTGTGTATCGGGAATATCATGCGCACGAGATAGCTGATCAGGTTCTTCGCCGCGTAGAGGACGATCTTGAACGGCCCCGGGTTTTCCGTATAGAACCGGGGCGAGTAGTGGAACACGAGCGTCTTGAGCAAGAGCGCGGCGGCCGCGATCACGAGAAGGATGACGAAGTCGGGGCTCAGGACGCGGTGTCCGGTGTCCCGCCGGAAGACATAGTTGAACGCCAGAAACGCGCCGAGGATCGAGAGGCTCGTGCTCCGCGTGAACATCGACCCGACGAAGAACAGGAGCGTGAGGAAGAACCACGGCGATCTGATCCTGCCGCCCCCCCCGAGCTCGTTCCTGAAGTAGAAGATCATCGTGCAGAGCGTGAAGGTCGTGATCATGAGGTCCTCGAGCCCCGAGACGATCATGACCGATTTGCCGTAGTTCCCGACGGTGAATACGAAGAGAAGCCCCGAGAGCACGGCGACCGCGCGGTCCTTGAGGAGCGTGCGCACGAGGAGGTAGACGAGAAACGCATTGAGCCCGTGAAGGAGAATGTTGACGAGAAAGTACCCTCGCGGCTCGAACTTGAAAAAGTGGAACAGGTAGTAGGAGGCGCCGTAGACGAGCGGCTGAAACTTGTACGGGGACGTGTGGTCGAAGAGAGCGGCCCTCGTCTCCGTCATATGCAGATCGTGCGCGAGGTAGTAGAAGTCGTCGCTCTGCCAGAAATCGTTGTTCAGCGCGAGGTGGAAGAAGAGATAGCTCACCCCGAGGAAGAGCACGAGCAGCAGGAGATTTCTCACAGACGCCATCAAGCCCCCTCCTGGGAGCGCGGAGCCGCCGGAATATTAGCATGCGGGCGCCTTTATTGGGAATAGCAACGTTGGCTGATGCCGCCTCGCCTCCGGTCATTGGCTGCTCAGGGAGTCCTCCGGCATCCGAATGTGGGCGCTCACGCGCAGGGTCAGATCGAATATCCGCCGCATGGTGAGCTCTTGGTAATTGCGGTTCGCGCCCTCGGCCAATGCTTGGGCCTTTGTGCGATTGCCCTGATAGTAGCGGAACCATACGAGAGAGGCGAACAGCGCGCTGTCCCGCAGATTGTCCTTTCGCAGTTCATCCCACAAGAAGTATCCGGTGAGGCAATTGAGACCAAAGGCGTTGAGCGCGCTGAGCGAGGCCCCGACGTAGAGCTGGCCGCTGCCCGGGACGAAGGTAGAAAGCCACTTCGCGAGCGTGGGCGATTTTGCCGTGGGCCGCCGCTCGAGAGTAGCCAGAATGCGGTCGATCTCCCGCAGGT
>JBEKAW010000206.1:0-4676 GCA_050015715.1 Candidatus Krumholzibacteriaceae bacterium | reverse complement strand
AGGCTCGCCCCTCCGTCGGATGAGCACTCCTTCTGGACAATCGTCGGCGACCCGACCGAGGCCTCGCTCCTCGTCGCCGCCAAGAAGGCGGGATTCGATATCGACGGCGAGAAGGCCGGCCATCCGTACGTCAAGAGATTCTCCTTCGAGGCCGTTCGCAAGCGCATGAGCACGGTCCACCGGATGAGCGACGGGAGCCTCACGGCCTTCGTCAAGGGAGCGCCGAGAGAGCTGATGGAGCTGTGCACCCGCATCGCCCGGGATGGACGGGTCGTGGAGCTGACCGCCGACGTCCGGGCGAAAATCGGCGAGCAGATCGACGTCTTCGCGCGGGAGGGGCTGCGCATCCTCGGTTTGGCCTACCGGGACCTGGGCACCCCCGACCCCGCCACGCTGGACGCCCGGAACGTCGAACGGGACCTCGTGTTCCTGGGCATCGCCGCCATGTACGACCCGCCGCGGCCCGAGGTCGCGCCCGCGCTCGAGACCTGCCAGCGGGCCGGAATCCGCGTCGTCATGATCACGGGCGATTATCAGCTCACGGCGCTCACGATCGCCCGCCAGGTCGGAATCGTGAAGACGGACGACGTCGAGGTCATCACCGGGGCCGAGCTCGAGGAGCTCCCCGACGAGGCGCTCCGGGAAAAGATCCGGACGAAAGAGGTGATCTTCGCCCGCGTCAATCCCGAGCACAAGCTCCGCGTCGTCACGGCGTTCAAGGACCTCGGGAACATCGTCGCCGTCACGGGCGACGGCGTGAACGACGCGCCGGCCCTCAAGAAGGCCGACATCGGCGTCGCCATGGGCATCCGGGGCACCGACGTCGCCAAGGCCGCCTCCGAGATGATCCTCACGGACGACAACTTCGCGAGCATCGTCGCCGCCATCGAGGAAGGCCGGGCCGTTTTCGACAACATCAAGAAGTTTGTCACCTACATCTTCGCCCATCTGATACCGGAAGCCGTTCCCTTCATATTTTACGCCCTGCTGAAGGTTCCGGTCCCGATCACGGCGATGCAGATTCTGGCCATCGATCTGGGGACGGAGACTCTGCCGGCCCTGGCCCTCGGTTCGGAGAAGCCCGAGCCCGGGATCATGGACCGCCCCCCCCGCCCGAGGACCAAGGGCATCGTCGACAGGATCGTTCTGTACCGCGGCTACGTTTTCTTCGGCCTTTTGAACTCGGCCGCGGTGCTCGGGGCATACTTCCTCGTCCTCCGTCACGGAGGGTGGATCTTCGGCACGCAGCTCGAGCCCAACGACATCACCTTCGCGAATCCGCTGCATCTCCAGGCTATGACGGTGGTCTTCGCCGGGATCGTCGTCATGCAGATCGCCAACGTCTTCGGCTGCCGCAGCGATACGTTCTCGAGCTTCAAGCTCGGGTTCTTCAGGAACCGGCTCATTCTCTGGGGCATTCTTTTCGAGCTCGCGTTTCTGGCGCTCCTCGTCTACACGCCTTTCTGCCAGAAGGTGTTCCAGACGACGGCCATCGGCTGGGCGTGGTGGGCCATCATCACGGTCTTCATGGTCGCGATCTTCTTCCTCGAGGAGCTGCGGAAATGGTTCCTGTTCCGGCGGCGGCCCGCGCGCGCCTGAGAAACCCCGGTCGCGGCGGATTACTCTTGACTTCCGCACCCGTCTCTTGAATATTGACCAATCGGTCATTTGCTGACTCTTTGGTCGTCAGGCTGGCTCGGAAGTTGCAGCGGGTGGTTGCCATGAGCGCGAAAACCGGAATGGGCGCGGGACACGTCAGCCGCAAGGAGCGCGAACGGCTCGCGCGACAGCACGAGATCCTGCTGGCCGCCCGGGAGCTCTTTGCCCGGAACGGATTCTACGACACGACGCTCGACGACATCGCCCGCCACGCCGAGTTCGGGAAGGGGACCATCTACAATTACTTCCCGAGCAAGGAGGACCTCTTCTTCACGATCATCGACGAGGTTCTCGACGAGATTGAGACGATCGCGGAGGCGGCCGTCGGCACGTCGAAGGGAGGCGCCCGGGAGAAGCTCTCCGCCTATGCGCGGGACATCGTCTCGTTCTGCCGGGAGCATTCCGACCTCATCCGGGTCATCAGCCGCGAGGTGCCTCATATCGATTCGAGGGAGCAAAGGGCCCGGGTGGCGGGAATCAAGAGGCGCGGCGAGCGGACGCTCAAAACGCTCGCCCGGCCGATCGCCGAGGACGCGCGCGCCGGGAAGCTCCGGCAGCTGGACGCGGAAGAGGTCGCTACCCTGTTCAGCGGCGCCCTGCACTTCTATCTCATGCACCGGATGAGTGAACAGGGGTCGTTCGATTCCGCGGGTCTCGATGAGGGGATGTCGCTCCTCGTGACGGTCTTCTTCGACGGCCTGGAGCGGAAGTAGCAAAAGGAAGGGTATCCGATGACTCCGGGAAGACACCGGCCGTGCGCGTTGCGCCTGCGTGCATGCGGCGCTTTGCTCGTGATGATTCTCGCCGCCGTCATGACGGCGGGCCGGGAAGCGGCCGCGTCCGGCGAGGCCCCGCTCGTTCTCACGCTCGAGAAGGCGATAACCCTCGCGCTGGGCCAGAACCGCGACATCCTGATCGCGGCGCAGGACCGCTCCAAGGCGGAGGCTCAGATCAGCGAGGCGCGCTCCGGCGCGCTCCCGGCTCTCAACGTTTCCGCGGGCTACACGCGCAACATACAGAAGCCCGTTCTCTTCCTTCCGCCGAACTCGCTCATCAACCCCACGAGCTCGACGGAGGAATTCGAGATCGGCTCCAACAACGCATATAATGTCGGCGCCTCCCTCACACAGACTCTATACAACAGGAAGGTCGGCGTCGCGCTCGATATCGCTGAAACGTATCGCGATTATGCCCGCGAGTCCTACCGGGGGACCGAACAGGGCGTCTCGCTCGAGGTCAAGAAGGCCTTCTACGGCGTGCTGCTCGCCGGAAAGCTGGTCGAGGCGAATCGCCAGGGGCTCGAAATCGTCAAGGCGAACTTCGAGAACATCAAATCGCAGTACCAGCGCGGAACAGCGGCGGAATACGACATGCTCCGCGCCGAGGTGGAGGTCGCCAATTCGGAACCGCTCCTCATCTCGGCCGAGAACAACCTCAAGCTCGCGAAGAACTCCCTGAAGAATCTCTGCGCGATCCCGATCGATCAGGAGATCGAAGCTCAGGGAGACTTCGCCTTCGAGGAGCTTCCGGGCGCGGGACTGGAGCAAGCCAAGCGGGAGGCCGCATCCAACAACGCCGTGATTCGCGAGCTGTCGTTGAGCCAGACGATGCAGCAGAAGAACATCTCGGTCGAGCGCGCGAACCTGTTCCCGACACTGAGCCTCATCGGCGGTTACAGCTGGCAGACCGAGGACAACTCGTTTCATTTCAAGAACTATCAATGGGCGCAGACGTCGAGCCTCGGTCTCGTGCTATCGTTCCCGTTGTTCGACGGCGCCAGAACGAGCGCGCGAGTCCAGGAGGCGAGAAGCGAGTACGAGAAGATCCGTTTCGCCAAGCTCAAGGCGGAGGAAGCACTCGTGATTCAGATAGAATCGGCGGAGCTGAGAATGACCGAAGCCACGAAGCGCATCCAGGGGCAGGAGAAGAGCATCGATGAGGCGCGGAGAGCCGTGCACATCGCGCAGACCCGCTTCACGAACGGCGTCGGAACCCAGCTCGAATTGCTCGATTCGCAGGTGGCGCTGACGCGTGCGCAGACCAACTACGCGCAGGCGGTATACGATTATCTCGTCGCCGAGGCCGATTGGCAGTTCGCCGTCGGACTGCCGAAGTGACGGCTTCAACGGTCGCCGGCGCGGGAGATGTGGCGCACGAACGGTCCGCCGCGGGAGGAGTCGGTGAATTGATGAACGCATTGAACGTGTCGTACACAACGGTTGCACGGGGCGCCCTGATTCTCTGCCTCGGCGCGCTTGCCGGATGCGGCGCGAGGCGCGCGGACGTGGATCCCGCTGTCGCGTCGAGGCACACGGTGGCCGTGGAGGCCGCCGCCGCGGAGATGAAGAGCCTCTCCGTGACCAGAAGCTACTCGGGGCCATTGGAAGGGGACGAGCAGGCGAGCATCGTCTCGCGCCTCGCCGAGCGGGTGACCGGCATAGGAGCCCAGGTCGGCGAATCGGTGCGGGCGGGTCAGCTCGTCGTCGCCCTCGATAAGAACGGCTCTTCGTCGCAGTACTACCAGGCGGAGGCGAACTTCACGAACGCCGGGAAGACGCTCGACCGCATGAAATCCCTTTACGGCGACGGAGCGATCCCGCTTCAGACGCTCGACGGCGCCCAGACCGCGTACGACGTCGCCAAGACGAACTTCGAAGCGGCGAAGAGCAACGTGGAGCTCACGGCGCCGATTGCCGGATGCGTCACCGCCGTGAACGTGAGCGTCGGCGACATGGCGGCGCCGGGGGGCGTGCTCGCGACGATCGCGAAGGTAGACCGGATGAGGATCGTCTTCAACATCGACGAGATCGACGCGACGAATCTGCATATCGGCCAGAAGGCGTTCGTGTACTCCGACACGCGACCGGACACGAAGGTGGAAGGCGAGATCGTCCATCTCTCGAAGTCGGCCGACGCGCGCTCGCGTTCGTTCGAGATCAAGGCGCGCTTCCCCAACACGCAGGACCGCTGGTTCAGGCCGGGGATGTACTGCAGGGTGGATGTCCAGGAGGCCTCTC
>JBEKAW010000205.1:0-4688 GCA_050015715.1 Candidatus Krumholzibacteriaceae bacterium | reverse complement strand
TCGGCGGCGCCTCCGTGCGCCGTTCCTCCGGTCTCCCCCCCCGCCCCCTCGCGGCCGCGGGCTCCTCCGCCTCCACGATGACCGGGATCTCGGGCACATCCCGTTCCCGTTTCGGCTTTCTCTGCCGGGCCGCGGCCTCCGTACGCTTCCGCGCCGGAAGCGGGAGCCGCAGGTGCCTGAGCCGCCCGAGGAGCGATTCGACCGCGCCGGGAAGGAGGAGAAACGAGACGACGAGAAGGGCCGCGGCGAGAATGAGCCCCGAACCGATCCGCCCGGCGATGAGCCTCAGGAAGCCGAGCGTCTTGACGCCGACGAATCCGCCGGCGCCGGAGCCGCCCAGGCCGGCCCCGATCGCCGAAACAACGACGAGAAGGAGCATGGCGCAGATCACGCGCCTCATCTGGCTCCGCGCCTCTATGTCCTTGAACAGGAGGACGGCGAAGAACACGATGAAGAGCGGCCAGAACCACGAAAAGGCGGGGCCGAACAGGTAGTGCAGCGCGCCCGCGATATGGGCGCCGATCGGGCCGCACAGGTTCTTCGTATGCCAGAAGACACCCCAATCCTCGTCATGGATCGACGCGAGGGCCACGCCGACGAAGGCAGCGAGCATGAGGAGCAGAACCGCTTTCGTTATTCTCATTGGAACGTTCAGCCCTTTCTTCGCTGCAATCTTGTATCAATGATTTCCTTCAAGGTAAAGCAGTTTTTCCTCACGTCGCCCGCGAGGAGCGCCGAGACGGCCGCGATTCCGTCCGCGCCCGCGTCGAGGACCTCCGCCGCGTTCGCGGGCCCGATCCCCCCGATGGCGACGAGCGGTTTCGCCGTGCGGCTCCGCACGGCGCGCAGGAGCTCCGTGCCGACCACCTTCGCGGCGCGCTTCGTCGCCGACGGATAGATCGCGCCGACGCCCACGTAGTCGACGGCGTCGAGCGGCACGCGGGAGAGCTCGTCGAGCGAAGAGACGCTTACGCCGACGATCCTTCCTGTGCCGAGCATCGCGCGCGCCTCCTCCGGCGGCATGTCCTCGGCGCCGACGTGGGCGCCGTGCGCCCCCGTTTCATGGGCGAGCTCGACGTCGTCGTTCACGACGACGGGGATCGCCGTGCCCCGCACGGCCCCGAGAAGCGCCATGAGATCGCGCCGCCGTTCCCCGGCGCTCTCGTCCTTCGCCCGGTACTGGAGCATGTCGGCGCCGCCGGCGACGAGAGCCGCCGCGACCGAGGGCACGTCCCCGCCCGCGACGATGCTCCGGTCCAGGATCGCGTAGAGAAACGGGGAGCGGGGCATGCGGATGAGCGCGCGCGAGCCGCCGAAGAAGCTCCGCTCCATCGAATAGAGCGCGAAACGGAGCGACTTGAAGGCGCGCGCGGCATCGGCGTCGACGAGCTTCCCGAACTCCTCGAGCACGCGGAGCGCCTCCTCGGCCCGGGCGAAATTCGCGCGGGTGACGCCCGTGAGCGAGCCCCGGGCGAGCTCGGAGGCCGTCGCGCTTTCCCTCCCGACGTCCCCGTCCGCGTCCCGGTGCTCGAGCGCGTCCCCGGCGAGCCGCCGGGCGGCCCGTCGAACCTCGTGGCGAATCTCCTTGAGACCTTCCGTCAGCACCGCGTCGCGCGTCGAGAATCGCGCGATCTCCTCGACGACGCGCAGGCCCTCGGCGCAACGGTTCGCGTTGGCGTCGATGATCCTGATCACGACCGCGCGGTCGGCGTCGTTCATCCCGTCCATCAGGCGACGATCACCCCCCCCCGCACGACGGGGACGCTCGAGCTCACGCCGACGCGCGAGCAGAACGCGACGTCCTTCTCGAAACCGAGGGCGATGAGTCTCCGTCCGTGATCGGACGAGCGCACGAACGCTTCCGCATGTTCGCCGAACGTGTCCGCCAGGATGCGCGCGATACGCGCGGAGTCGCCGAGAGAATCCGGCGCGACCGAGCCCCCGAGGGTCTCGAGGAGAAGGCCGCCGCACAGAAGATCCTCGGCGGCGATGCTTCCCTCCGTGCCGCAGCACAGAACGACGACGTCGCTCTCGCCGGAGAGCGTCGAGGCGACGGCGCGGACGTTGGTGAGGGCGCAGATGATCGTGCGGGACGCCTTTGCGGCGGCCGCGATCGCCCTCGTGCCGTTCGTCGTCGTGAAAACGATCGTCTTGCCGCGCACGCGGTCCGGCGTGAATTCTCCCGGGGAGTTGCAGAGATCGAAACCGGGGACCGGGCAGCACTTGCGCTCCCCGGCGAGGAGCTTCCTGTCCCGCTCGTGGGGACGCACGAGCCGGGACGCCGTCTCGACGTCCGCGATGGGAATGATCCTCTCGGCGCCGCTCTCGATCGCGGCGACGATGGTGCTCGAGGCCCTCAGAACGTCGATCACGACGACCGGAGCGCTTTGCAGGGCATCCTTCTCGGCCTGCTCGAGGGTCGGATATAGTCTGATGTTCATTACGCGATCGCTGCCGGTGCGATTACGGACCCGCCGGACCGGCGGAGCGTCGTTGAAGGACCACGCTCCGCGCGCCGGCCGTCGAAAAAGCCCGTGCACGGAACTGATCAGAAGTCGCCCGCCGGACCGCCCTTTCCCGCGCCCTCGAAGGATTCCCACGTCTTGTCGCTCGTGGCCTGGATACCCTTGAGCCTGAGGCTGAACTCGTGAGGGTTGGAGCTGTTCTTCAGTGCCTCCTCCATCGTCACCCTTCCGTCCGAGAGAAGCTTCATGAGCGACTGATCGAAGCTCTGCATTCCGTGCGAGGAGACACCCTCGCGAATGGCCTGCGTGATGAGGGGCGTCTTTTCAGGATCGATAATATACTCCCGGATCGAGGAAGTGACAATCATTACTTCCACCGCCGGGACGCGCCCCTTCCCCTCCTTGATGGGAATGAGCCGCTGGGCGACGACGGCGACGAGGGTGGCGCCGAGAAGGTAGCGGATCTCCTGATGCTGATGCGGCGGGAAGAAGGATATGACGCGGTTGATGGTCTGTGTCGCGTCAACCGTGTGGAGGGTCGAGAAGACGAGATGCCCCGTGTCGGCGGCCATGAGCGCGATCTCCATCGTCAGCGCGTCGCGGATCTCACCGATGAGAATCACGTCGGGGTCCTGCCGAAGGATATGCCTGAGCGCCTCGTGGAATGAGGAGGTGTCGCTCCCGATCTCGCGCTGATTGATGATGCTCTTCTCGTCGTGGTGGAGAAACTCGATCGGGTCCTCGATCGTGATGATGTTCTTGTTCGCCGTCTTGTTGATCTCGTTGACCATGGCGGTCAGGGTGGTCGACTTGCCGCTTCCGACCGTTCCGGTGACGAAGATGAGCCCGCGCGGTTTCAACGCGAGCTCCTTGAGGATGCCCGGCAGGCCGAGCTCGTCGATGCTCTTGATGTTCACGGGAACGTGTCTGAAGACCATCGCGATCGATCCTCGCTGAACGTAGAAGTTCGCGCGGAACCGGGCGAGCCCGGAAACCCCGAAGGCGAAGTCGACCTCGCGCGTCTTCGTGAAACGATCCTTCTGCGAGGGTGTGAGGATCTGGCTCGCGATCTCCTCGAGGTCCTTCGGCGACGGCCGCTCGAGGCTCAGGTGCTGGAGCTTTCCGTCGACTCGCACGACCGGCGGGAGCCCCGCCTTCATGTGGAGATCCGACCCCCCCTGATTGATCATTTCCTCGAGGATTTTCTTGATATGCATGCTTCACACCTTCCGGATGGCTCGTGCACGATTCGGGACGCTGCCGTCGAACCATTTCAAGTGACATAAATACATCTAGTTACACGTATAGTGCCGCCCGGGCGCAATCGGACTGCCCCGTGAGCAGACTTGTGCAAAAGTCAGGCCGATTCGGGGACAAAAAAACCGGCCTCCTCAGGCCGGTTCATCGAAACCTCTCGAATCCGTCCGTCGCGGCGCCTAGGCGCGCTCGATGTATCGTCCCGTTCTCGTGTCGATGCGGATGACGTCCCCGACCTCGATGAAGAGCGGAACGTTGATCGACGTGCCGGTCACGAGCGTCGCGCTCTTCGACCCCCCCTGCACGGTGTCGCCGCGAAAGCCCGGCTCGGCGTCCGTAACGGCGAGCTCGACGAAGAGCGGGAGGTCGACCGTTATCGGTTTGTCGCCGTCGGCGAGCACGGTGACGTTCATGTTCTCGACGAGGTACGGGAGGGCGGGCTCGACGATCGATTTCGAAACCGGAAACTGCTCGTAGTTCTCGAGGTCCATGAGGTAGTACAGATCCCCCGTCGTGTAGAGATACTGGCATTGCCTTCGCTCGAGCCTGACCTCTTCGACCTTGTCGCCGGCCATGAACGTCTTGTCGAGCACCTGGCCCTCCGGAATCTGCCTGAGCCGCGTGCGGACGATGGGTCTCCGCTGCTGAACCTTCACGTGCTGAAACTCGACTATCGTGAAGAGCTTGCCGTCGATCTTGATGATCATCCCGCTCCTGAAATCGCTCGTATCGGCCACAACCGTCCCTTCGCCGTGCCCGCGCGTCCGGATGAGCGCTCTATCTGCCCTTCAGCCGTTTCAGCCAATCATGGAAATGCTGCATCTCTTCCGCCGGACGTCCGTCCTCCGGCGCGCCGGGCTCCTCCCCGGCCGGATCTTTCTCCGCCGGCTTTTCCTCCGCCGGCGGCGGCAGCGCCTCCCGCTGCTCGCCGGCCGTCCGGGGTTCCGGCGCGGAGCGTTCGACGTC
>JBEKAW010000204.1:0-4696 GCA_050015715.1 Candidatus Krumholzibacteriaceae bacterium | reverse complement strand
ATTCCCGTTCGCCTCGGCATAGTCCCTGGCCGTGAGATGGAGCACGTTTGCGCCTCCGACGGCGCCGGCATCGGAAACTACGAATCCTCCGAATCCCAGCTCCCCCTTGAGCAGCCGGTTGTTCAGCCAGTCATTCGCCGTGCACGGCGTTCCGTCGAGGGAGTTGTACGACGTCATGATTGAACGCGAGCCTCCGCGAAGCACGCACGCCTCGAAGGGGGGCAGGTAGATCTCTCGGAGCGCTCGCTCGCTGTACTGTATCGGGTAGCTGTCGCGGCCGCCATCACCGACGTTCGCGATGAAATGCTTCGGGGTCGTGATGACGCCGAGCTTCTCGAATTCGGAAACGAATGCCACGCCCATCTCCGACGACAGATAGGGGTCCTCCCCATATGTTTCCTCCACTCGTCCCCAGCGAACGTCGGCGGCTATGTTCACCACGGGGGAGAGGACTTGCCTGATGCCACGGCGTCTGCATTCGAGCGCGATTGCCCTTGAAACCCGGCGCATGAGCGCCGTATCGAACGTCGCCGCGAGCGCGATGGCCTGCGGAAATACGACGGCGTCTCTGTGGACGAGGCCGTGCACGGCCTCATCGAACGGAATGATCGGAATGCCGAGGCGCGTGTCCTCGACGAAACGTCGCTGGATGGCGTTCACGTATTCGAAAGCGCCGGTGGTGTCCCCCGATGAGCTGATCTGGAAGCCGAAAGCGCCATCGGTGCACTTCTCGACGGTTCCGTCGAGGCGGGTGGAGAGCATGAACAGCTGCCAGAACTTTTCCTCCGGCGTCATGCGCGAGATGAGGACCCGGACGCGCGCCTCGACGGGGGCGTCGGCCTGCTTGTACAACTGCGCCACGGTTGTTCCGCTGCCCAGGAAGAGCACGGCGACGCCGGCAAGTCCTGCAAGCAGCGTTCGAAGGCTCGTGAACGGCCTCCCGATCCTACAGAATCGTGATTTCATCGATGAAGATCCATGCCTTTCCGCCGGCGCCTTTGTGCCAGGGGGGGCACGTTTTTCTGTTGAAGGCCCTGACCCTGACGAAACGCGCCTTCAACGGTCCGAACCGTACGGCAAAGTTCCTCGTAACGGCGCCGTAGTACCTTTCGGGAAGAGTATCCGTCACGACGCCGACGGGCAGATACCGGCGACCATCCTCGGAAATCGAGAACTCGACCGTCAGCGGCATGAAGATCCAGGATTCGATGTCCTGCAAAAAATCAGTGCTGATGCTCGAGACGCCTCGAGCGACGCCGAGATCGATCGTCGCATCCATGCCATCGCCCTCGAAGCCGAGCCAGTGCATGTGGTAGTCGTTCCATCCCTTGATCCCGTCGGTCAGCGCCGACGCGTTCCCGCCGAGATACTTCGGGCTCGCCGGCGTCCCGAGGGTGACGCGTTTGGATTTCGCCAGATGGACGATTCTGCTCTCGTCGAGGAACCGTCGCGTGGCGGCATAATACTCGTCGGGAGACGTCCCGTGCTCCCACAGCGCCGGAATCCCCGCCTTCTTGCAGCGCTCGACGAACGTCGTCAGAAGCGATTCGATTTCGGGTCGAACGCTCATGGTGCCGCCGCCGCTTTCGATGAAGCAGCCCCGCGCGCCGGCGCCGTTCATCTTTGCCTGTTCGAGGCGCGCAAACTGGAGCGGCAGCCGGGCGGTCTGAACGCGAAAGAGGTAATCGGGCTCATTTCTCACGGCGCCTTCCGCCTGATCGAAGAGGGAGTCGTACGTTTCCATCATGGCGGGAGAGAGATAACCGTTCTGCGACGGCCAGGGATAGCCGTAGATCGAGAGATCCTCGCCGGAAGCCGCGAGCGCGTTGTGCATCGTGTCGATGTAGCGGCGAACATACGGTGCTGCGCCTCCGTAGTAGCCCCGCAGGAAATCGTTCATCACCGAGTCGACGTCGATGTACGGGTTCCAAAGCAGCTTGGCGATGAGATACGTGCGCAGCTCGGCAAACTCGCCGTGCATGTCTCCAAATCCCTGCTCGAATATCGACGTGATGCCTTTCCGGACGAAGAATTGGATGTTCGGCTGGAGCACGCGCAGATTCGGGAAGGGGCTCACGAGGTTGCGGAACTGTACCACATAGTCCCAGAGCAGGATGTTGCGCGTGAGCGCACTCCAGTCTTCCACGTCTTTGACGAATGAAGCGCTCGTCGGATCATCGACGAGCGGCCGGCTGCGATTGCACTCGATGCTGCAGAGCATGACGTTCACGTTGGGTCTCGGCTTGATGTGTTTGGGCGCGGCGCGGGAGTATTGGTAGGCGAGCGTCGAGATTGTCTTGTCGGGGAACTCGTCGGCGACCCGGTTGACGAACGAGAGGATAGAGCCTGCCGGCGAGCCCTCGACACTGTCGATGGCCTGACACGCGGCACACTCGCAAGGGCAGTAGGTATCGTTCTGGGAGACGGACCAGAATCGGGCATTCGGGTTCTCCCGCATGCGCCCGCGCAGCTCCTCAGCGACGACGCGGAAGACGCCGGGATTGGTCAGGCAGAGCTGGCAGTCGGGCGTGCGATTCCCCTTGAGAAGCGAGAAGTACTCGGGATGAGCGTTGAAATACTTCTCCGGGGGGACGAGCGTCCGAAAGGTGTGAACGAAGAGCCCCCAGTCGTCACGGGAATTCAGCTTGTGCCAGGCCGCATAGGACGGCTCGAAGAAGTTCTGCATCCTGAATGTGACCGGCGGCACCTCGGTGTCGTCGATGTCGGGGAGGAGGATCGTGCCCCGTTTCGGGATGACTTCGACCGTCGGGCTGTACTTCCTGCAACCGAGGCACGTTTCGAGGAACGTGTACACCGCGTTTTGGATGCCGCGCTCCGTTGCCGCGGTGATGAAGAGGTTCCCTCGGACTGTTTTGATCCGGAATCCGTCGCATCCGAGATCCCCGATATTCAGGCGCGGGTCCGCGCTCTCGCCGACCTCGAAGACGATCCGGTGTCCCGTCTTCACCGGCGCATGGGTGACCGGGAGACGCGCGCCGGAGATCCTCTCAATGTAACCGCGCAGCGTGTCGGCCGCGGCGCCCACGTTCTGCGGTGCGCCGGCGCCGACGTATACCTCAAAATCGCTTCGGCCCTCGGCGGCGAGCTCGAGACCGCCGGGAGCGAATCTGAACGTCCAGGCATAACGGCACGGCGGGTGGGCTCTCGCCGGGCCGGGCACGCGGATGACGAATCCCCTCTCGCTTTTCTCCCATGGTATCGCTTCCTTCGTCCCGAGCATGGTGACCGTGCTCCCGTTCCTGGGCGTGAAAGATGAAATCCGTATTGTTTCCGGAGGGCCCTCCTCGCTGCTGTCGGCGAGGTAGATTGCGTTGATCGATCCATCCCGCATGCGCGTGAAGCAGACCTTGCCTTCCGTGTACGGGGCGATCGAGCGCGTGGAGTAGATCGCGCCCCCGTTGACTTTCATCCACGCGCCGAGTTCCTTGAGGCGTTCGAGCGATTCGGGGGGAAGCTCACCTTGCGGGCTCGGTCCGATATTCAGGAGAAGATTCCCTCCCTTTGCCACGATACCGACGAGTGTGTGAATCAGCTCGCGCGCGGGCTTGTACGTGTCCGTCGGCACGTAGCTCCATGATGTCCCCATCGTCATGCACGTTTCCCAGACGTAGTCGGGCGGCTGTTCGGGGATCTTCTGCTCGGGAGTCCGGTAGTTCTGATACCGGCCTTCGACCGCGCGATCGACGATGATGAGTCCCGGCTGCAGGGCACGGGACATGGCCGCGATCCTCGGCATGTCGATGTTCTGATCGGTGGGATTCTTGCCCCATCGGGGAGAGGTGGGAGTCATCGGTTGCACCCAGCCGCCGTCGAGCCAGAGGATGTCGACCTTGCCGTAGCCGCTCATCAGCTCCTTGATCTGGTTGAACGTGAACGTCTTGAATGCGTCCCACTTCTGCGGATGCTTTGTGATGTCATAGTTCACGTTGCGATCGGAGGGCGGAAAGTACGGCCACCAGTAATCGGGGGAGTGCCAGTCCGGTTTCGAGAAATAGGCGCCGATGCCGAAGCCCCGACGGCGGAACGCGTCGAAGATCTCCTTCGTGACGTTGCTTCGAGGGTTTGAGCTGAAGGGGCAGCCCCGGTCGGTTATCTTGTAATCGGTTTCCCTCGTATCGAACATGCAAAAGCCGTCATGGTGCTTCGTCGTGAAGACGACGTACCGCATCCCCGCCGCCGCCGCTGCCGCCGCCCACGCGTCGGGATCGAACTTGACCGGATTGAACGTGCCTTTCAGGTTCTCGTAGGCCCGCCTGTACTCGTTGTAATCCGCCGCGAAGGGGCCGCGCCGCTTGCACCAGTCTTCGTCCTCCGGGCAGATGCTCCAGCTCTCGACGACTCCCCATTGGCTGTACGGTCCCCAGTGCATGAGGAGCCCGAACTTCATATCCTGGAACCACTCGAGTTTCGCGAGAACGAGCGGATCGGTCTCCCGCTCCTGAGAAGGATTCCGTTCGGCGAGACACGCGGTGCCGGCGAGCGTAAACAGCGCGAGGAGAGACACAAGGCATGTCGCCCGCGTTCCGGGATGACTCGTCGAGATCCTCATGATGTCTCCTGGGTGCATGATCCGTCGTTCGTGCGGAAGGCAGTATAAGCCTCGGGGCATATTCTATCAATAGCACGCTGCCTGTGGTCCGGACCGGGCGGTTGCATTCATCTTCGGCCGCGGAGA
>JBEKAW010000203.1:0-4707 GCA_050015715.1 Candidatus Krumholzibacteriaceae bacterium | reverse complement strand
GATGTCGTCGAGGCCGGCGAACGCCACCTCCGGCTCCACCATCCAGAACTCTATGAGGTGCCGGCGGGTCTTGGATTTCTCCGCGCGAAAGGTCGGCCCGAAACAGTAGACCTTGCGGAACGCCGCCGCGGTCGCCTCGTTGTAGAGCTGACCGCTCTGCGTGAGGTAGGCCTTGTCGCCGAAGTAATCGGTCTCGAAAAGCGTCGTCGTCCCCTCGCACGCGTTCGGCGTGAACACGGGGGTGTCCATGCAGACGAAGCCGCGGTTATCGAAGAAGTCGCGGATGAACCGGATGAGCCCCGCGCGGATCTTCATGATCGCGTACTGCCGCTGGCTCCTCAGCCACAGGTGCCGGTTGTCCATGAGAAAGTCGGTGCCGTGCTCCTTGGGCGTGATCGGATAGTCCTCCGCGATCTGAATCACGGCGAGCCCCGTCACGCTCATCTCGTAGCCTCCCGGAGCGCGCTTGTCCTCGCGGACCGTCCCGCTGATCTCGATCGACGATTCCTGTGTGAGCGCCGCCGCCCGCGCGAAGAGCTCCTCTCCGGCGGAGGATCTCTCGACGATGCACTGGATGACCCCCGTTCCGTCGCGCACGAGGAGGAAGAAGATCTTGCCGCTGGACCTGATATTGTAGACCCAGCCCTTGAGGAGAACCTCCTGGCCGACGTACTGCCCTATGCGTTCGATCTCGGCTGGCTGCATGGCGCGCTCCCTTCTCGAGCCGGCTGACAACCTGTATGTAGCACCTCGCGAAGTGGCTGTAAATTGTAAATATAGGTATCTCCGGCGAAAAGTCCACGGCACGATTTTTGCCGATTGATTGGCGGCTGAATGAAGCAGGGCGTGCAGTCGGGTTCAAACGCCCCGTAGCATGAGTGAAACATAAGATCGGACAAAGGGTTATGTCGTATCGAGGGATGGCTCTTTCAGCGATATTCCTGGGCGTCCTCGCATTCTGCACGGAGGCCGCGGCGAATTCGCTCGATCTCATAACGAACGAAACACTAAAGGCGTACACCGAGGGCGAGCTCGAATCCGGGGCGCCTTCGATTCCCGTGACGTCGCGGATTCTCTACCGGGACGCGCTCCAGCTCCTCGGCGACGGCGAGAAGGAGAAGGCGATCCAGGAGCTCCAGCTCGCCGCGGACCTCACGGGAGACTATGCCGCGCCGCTCTTCACGCTCGCGAGGGTGGAGCTTTTCTCGGCGAATCCCGATTTTGTTCCCCATTTCATCGAGGGCCTCGGCCGGACGGTCGGGAGCTACCCCTCGCAGGCGGTGCTCGCCGCGAACGCGGCCGGCGTCATCGTCCTCGCGCTCATCGTGGCGCTCCTGTCGACGCTCGTCGCGCTCCTCGTCAAGTACCGGACGTTCATCGATCACAAGCTCACCGAGGTGAGCGCGGGCCGTCTCGTGTTCCCGCCCACGAAGTGGATCATCGGCTTCATCTCGATTGCGCTCCTCCTTCTCCGGCTGGGATTCGCGCTCTACATCGCGATTCTCGTCGTCGTGCTCTGGGTGTTCATGAGCAGACGGGAGAAGGGAACCGTTGTCGCGCTCCTCGTTGTCCTCTCGGCGGCGTCCTTCTCGGCCCGCTATTCGAACTATCTCGCGCCGGCCATCGATCCGCAGAGCGTCGTGAGCCGTCTCGCGCTCGTCAACCAGCGCGGCGTGAGCGAGGACTGCGTCGCCCGGATCCGCGCCATCACCGGCGACCGCTTCCGGGCCCAGAAGGACTTCGCCCTCGGCACGATGATGTACCGGTTCGGAATCTACGACGAGGCGCAGAAACACTTGCTCGCGTCGGTATCGGCCCGGCCGGACTACGCGGCGGCCTTCCTCAACCTCGGCGACGTCTACTTCATGCAGGGGGACTACGACAAGGCGCTCGCGGGATACCAGAGCGCCCTCCAGCTCGACTCGACGAGCGCGATCGCCAACTACAACATCGGCCAGACGTACATCAAGAAGATGCTCTTCGCGCAATCGGGGGATTGGCTCGAGCATGCCACCGTCCTCGGAATAGACGCGTTCCGCTCCGCCCACCCGGCGATAGCGCTGAGAAATCCTCCCGTGTACGAGGCGGGATTCACCACGAGCGAGCTCTGGTCCATCGCAATCGCGGAGAGCGCGGGGCGCCCGGGTGTTCTCATGAGCGAAATGCTCCGGCCGTACCTTCTCTTCCCCTTCGGGTGGCTCTGGGTGCTCTTCACGGTGAGCCTCGCCGCCGCGATGATCCTCGCGCGAAAGCTTCCCGAGGCATGGCTCGTCGGGCAATGCGCAAACTGCGGGAAGCCCACGTGCGCCGCCTGCGCGGACACGCGCACGGGGATACGGCTCTGCCGGGAGTGCGGGGACGTCATCAGGGGCCTCTCGAGCGTCAAGGTGATGGAAGCGCTCCTGAGAACCAGACGCCTCAAGGTCACCTCGCTGAAACAGAAGCAGCGCGTATGGAAAACGCGACTCTTCCCCGGCGTCTCCAGCACGTATCAGGGACGGATATTCTCCGGGGTTTCGCTTTCGTGCCTCGCCGCGGGCGCCGTCACGCTGCTGGCGTGGCGCGGCGCCTACTTCAAGGATCCGCGCTCGACGAGCAACGCCGAGGCCGTCTGGAGCATGCTGCCGCCGCTGGCGGTGCTCGTCGCCTCCTACCTGCTCTCGTCCCGGGCGAAGCAGCCCGAGCCCCAGGAGCAGGGCAAGTACCATATCCTGCCGCCCGACCTTCGGATACAGGAGCAGGAGCGCTCGAAGGAGGCGGAGAACGCCGCGACGGAGACGCCGGACGATCCCTGGAAGACCTATGACGCCGTGGAGGAGCCGGCCCGCGCAAAGCGGGAAGACGCGAAGACGCCGGATTCCGGAAAGGCGCCCCCGCGCGAAGAGGTGTTCATCGGCGAGATCGAGAAAGGATCGAAATGGCATTAGAGGGGAAAACCAAGGATTTCGGGCTGAGTGAAATCCTGCAGCTCATCGCCCTTCAGAAGAAGACGGGGATGCTGTCCATCACCGGCGACCAGACCATGGTCATCTACTTCCGCGACGGCCAGGTGGTCTCGACGAGGGACCGCCGCAAGATGGCGTACGACCCGCTGCAGAGCTATCTCCTCAACTACGGCTTCACGACCGCCAACGAGATGAGCCGCCTCCAGCAGATCCAGAGCGAAACGAATCTCGACCTCACCGACATTCTCCTGTCGGAAAAGAAATTCTCCGAGGACGAGCTCCGGATCATATTCGCGGAGCAGATCCAGGAGACGATCCAGGAGGTCCTGAGCTGGCCGAAGAGCCAGTACAAGTTCATGATCGGAAGCCAGATCCTCCAGGGCGTGAAGTCCTTCGGCTCGCTCAAGGTCGAGGGGCTCCTCATGGAAAGCATGCGGCGCATCGACGAGTTCCCCGAGCTCAAGCGCATCTTCACGTCCGTGGACACGCTCGTGAAGCGCCTCCCGAAGCCGAAGGACGCCGAGCTCGACGACGTGGAGCAATCGGTCTATGAGCTTCTCGAACACCCGATGAGGGTTGGGGACATCATTCCGAAGGCGCGCCTGGCGCGCTTCTGCACGTACGAGGTGCTCAAGACCCTTCTCGAAAAGAGTCTTCTGCAGATCATCGAGGCCGAAAAGACCGTCGAAGTGGAGGCGGAGACCCCCGTCGTGGCCGAGAGCGTCCCGCAGAGACACGGATTTCTGCAGGTGGCCGCCGCGGCCGGCGTGCTCCTCTTCTGCCTCGCGTTCGGAGAGATCGCGGTGCCGTACGTCCTGCCGCCGGGATGGAGCGTCGTCCGGCGCGGCGCCGTCCGGGCAACGAGCGAAACGAGCGCGGCGGCCCTGGCGCCCACGCTCGGCGAGCTCGAATCCCGCCGCCTCGAGGCGACCGTCAAGGAAGCGCTCGAAGAGCACATCGCCCAGGGCGGCGCCTATCCGGCGAGTCTCGAAACGCTCGTTTCAAAGGGATTTCTCCCGCGGAGGACCCTCGGCGAGGCGCTCGCGCGGGGCTTCACCTATCGTGTGACGAACGCCGGGAAGTCCTACTCTCTCGATACGAGCCGCCCTTGAGGAGCGGCGTCAGGACGGCGAAGGCGTTTATCATTCTCCCCTTCAAATTCTCGAACCGGTAAGGAAGGCCGCCGCCGAGCTTCGCCTTGACGTTCGCGATCGAATCGATCACGTACACCGCCTCGCGAGCCAGGGCGTAGCGGTCGTTCGCCGGCGCGCCGCGCGGAGGGCAGAGCGTGAACGCCGCCCGGTAGCCCGAGCGCTCCGCCTCGCGACGGACGGCGTCGTTCAGGCGGCCGTACGGATACGATAGGCTCCGGACGGGCCTCCCGAGGCGCCCCTCGATCTCCTCTTTCGAGCGGACGAGCTCCTCGCGCAGCGCCTCGAGGGGGAGACGCGTGAGATCGCCGTGGGTCCTCGCGTGCGAGCCGAACGAGAAGCGCCGCCCGGCGAGAGAGGCGATCTCGTCCCAGCCGAGGTGCCGGAAGCGCCTCCCCGGCAGGTTCAGCTCCCACGTGTTCTCGCGTCCGACGAACGCGCTCACGAGGAAGAAGAGCGCCGGTATCTCCCGCGCCTCGAGCTCCGGGATCGCCCGGTCGAGAAGGACGCGGTAGCCGTCGTCGAAGGTGAGGAGAATCTCGCGATCGTCCCCGGTCCTGCGCCCGTCGAGGGCGTCGAGATAGCTCGTCTCGTCGATGAAGCGCCATCCC
>JBEKAW010000202.1:0-4756 GCA_050015715.1 Candidatus Krumholzibacteriaceae bacterium | reverse complement strand
CTCATCAGCTCCGTGTAGAGACGGGTATTCGTGTCGACCGCCTGCCGCTGACTCAGGGCGCTCGAGGTGATGAACCCGAGCACCGTAAGGGCTATCGCCGTGAGCAATCCGCCCATCGGATGCATGAGGATGTCGAGCTTGTCCCACGCGTCCCGTTTCTTGACGGGTTCCTCGCTCATGTTCCGCTCACTTCCTTCTCAAGGACAGCTTGCCGTCCTTCTTCTCGAGAACCAGGTCGTAGCGCGTCGCGTCCTTGTAGGAGAAGACCTCGAGCGTGAGCGTCTGCTTCCCGTAGAGAAGCGTCAGGATGCATTTTCCCTCCTGCTTCACGGTCAGCTTGTAGGAACCGAACTTGTCGGTGACCGCCGTGTCGACCACGGCCGGCGCCGGCTGGGGCTTCGCTCCCGGGGCGCTCGCCGGCGGCGCGAGAGCGATCTTCACAATGCTGCCGGCCGGCACGGGCTTGCCGTCCATCTTGATGTCCCCGAAGATCTTGCCCGCGGACACATTCGACGCAACGAGGCAGACCAAAAGCACCGACGAAATAACGACGATCCATCGCATGTACGCTCTCCTTCCATCTGGCCGACAGCGCCCGCCGTGGGGGCGCTTGATTTGTGCGGCCGAGGCCACGGGCCAGCGCATGGACCCCGGTGCGCAGCATGATAGAGGAGTTTCGAACCCTCGTCAAGATACTCGGGTTCGCGGCTCGCGCGGCGTGCCACAATAATGAGAACCCGGCTGCCGAGCCTTCTTCGGACTCGACAGCCGGGCTTACACGGACTCAATCTGAAGAGGCCGGCGCTATCGAAGCAGAATCATCTTCCTCGTCTGCGTGAACGATCCCGCGTCGAGGCGGCAGAAATAGATGCCGCTCGCGACCGGGGCGCCACGCGCATCCTTCCCGTCCCAGACCTCCGCAAAGTTGGCGGCGGGACGATTCCCTTCGGCAAGCATGCGTACGAGGCGCCCCGCCGCGTCATAGATCCGCAGCGACACGTGCCCCGGCGCCGAGAGCCCGAATGCGATTCGCGTCATCGGATTGAACGGGTTCGGGTAGTTCTGCGCGAGATAGCTCGCCGCGGGCGCCTTCGGCGTCTCGACGCCCGTCACGGCATCAGGCGTCAAGAGCGCAAACCCGCTCTCATTTCCGTGAATGTCAATCGCCGAGACCTTGTAGTAGTACCCGCCGCTCCAGCGCCAGGCGGCGTCGAAGCTCGAAGTGTCGGTCGGCGAAGCAACAAGATTCGAGGGACCCGGAACAAACCCGGCGCTCGTCCCCCGATACACGGCGTAGTGCCCGAGGTCCGCCTCCGTGTTGTGATCCCACGTGAGATCGAGCCCCACAGGCGTGTAGCTCTGCTTCCCCGTGAGCGCCTTCGGCGTGCCCGGTGCGATGTTGTCCACCGAGTAGCCGCTGTCGGGCGCGGACGCCCAGAACAGGGTCGGGGTCGTTGTGTGCGCCACGACCTGGAAGTAGGTGTAATCCGTGCAAATCGCCGTTGAATCGAAGAGCGTGGCCATCGTCTTCCCGTAGGCGGGCAGGTACCTGGCATCGACTGTCGTGATGAGCTGCCAGAAGAAGGTGCGGCCCGACGCCCGCTCCATGCGAATCACGTTCTTCCCGGCCGAGAGATCGAGCTTCGAGAGGTCATCGAGGGACGAGGCGCCTTTCTCGAGCGCGAGAGCGGCCTTCGTAGCATCGATCGCCCGCCAGATCGAGTAGTGCGACATCTGGGCGTTCATGAAGACGTCGTACCGGGCGGCGTACCAGGAGAGATAGACCTTGCCGCCCTGGTCACCGGGCACATCCCGAACGGCGTAGATCACCGGCGCGAGAAGGCCGCCTTTGGAGTCAATGGACTGGGCATAAATGTCATAGTTCCCGCTGCGGTTGTCGGACCACGTGACAATGGCGCCGGCCGCGCCATCGGAAATGATCTGGGGAGATTGAAAAATCCCTGCCGCCGCGCCCATGCGGACACCATTCGCCGTCCACTGGACACTCCCCGAAGCGCTCACCCGCTGGGCGTAGATTTCAGGGGAGCTGTGCCCGTTGCGCTCGTCTATCCACGTAACAATGGCGCCCCCCCCGCCGTCGGAAACGATCACGGGAGAATACCGACCCCCCGTCCCCGTGGAGAGGCCGACACCATTGGCCGTCCACTGGGCGACTCCCGAGGCATTCAACCGCTGGGCATAGATGCCGTAGTTGACGCTGCGTGTATCCCACCATGTGACAATGGCGCCGCCCACGCCATCGGCGATGATCGTGGGATTGTTCTGATCCCCCGCCAGAGCGCAGACGGCGACGCCATTCGCCGCCCACTGGACCGCTCCCGAGGCATTCACCCGCTGAGCATAGATGTCATAGTTGCTCACGGGGCGAGAATCCACCCACGTGATAATTGCGCCGGCCGCGCCATCGGAGATGATCGCGGGAGTCATCTGATCCCCCGTTGCCGTGCTGATGGCCACTCCATTCACCGCCCACTGTACGACTCCCGAGGCATTCACCCTCTGAGCATAGACGTCATAGTTCCCGTTGCGTCGGTCCTCCCACGTGATAACGGCGCCAGCCGCGCCATCGGAGACGATCGTAGGACGCGTCTGATCCCCCGTCGCCGTGCAGAGAGCCACGCCATTCGCCGCCCACTGGACAACTCCCGAGGCATTCACCCGCTGGGCATAGATATCGTTGTTCCCGTTACGGTAGTCCTCCCACGTAACAACGGCGCCGCTCGAACCGTCGGAGATCATTTGCGGGATCTCCTGATCCCCCGTTGCCGTGCACAGGGCTACACCATTCGCGGTCCACTGGACAGTTCCCGAGGCATTGACTCGTTGAGCGTAGATGTCATAGTTTCCGCTGCGGCGGTCGAACCACGTGACAATGGCGCCGCCCGAGCCATCGGAGACAATTGTGGGATATTGCGCCGCCGTTGCTAGACAGATAGCAACACCATCGGTCGTCCATAGGACGGTTCCCAAGGCATTCACCCTCTGGGCATAGACGTAATAGTCTCCGCCTCGCTGGTCCGTCCACGTGACAATTGCCCCGCCCGCGCCGTCGGATGTGACTTCGGGCCACGTCTGATCCCCCGTCGCCGTGCAGAGAGCCGCGCCATCCTGAACCCAGTAGGCCCGCGCGCAGGGTGCAGCGATAATCAAAATGCCGAGTACGATAAGCGGCACCGTCTTCATTACGTTCTTCATGGCTCCTACTTCCAGCCGCTGCTATCTCACGAGGATCATTTTCTTCGTGGTTTCGAATGCCCCCGCATCGAGGCGGTAGAAATAGATCCCGCTCGCTACGGTGTGGTCGCTCGAGTCGCGGCCGTTCCAAGCCTCCTCATAACGCCCCGCCTGCCGGTCTTCATTCACGAGCGCCCGCACAAGGCGGCCCGCCGCGTCATAGATCCTCAGCGACACGTGAGCCGGCGCCGAGAGCCCGAAGGCGATCCTCGTTATCGGATTGAAGGGGTTCGGGTAGTTCTGCGCGAGATAGCTCGCCGCGGGCGCCTTCGGCGTCTCGGTGCCCGTCACGGCGTCCGGCGCGAGCAGCGCGAAGCCGCTCTCGTTTCCATGAACGTCGACCGCCGAGACCTTGTAGTAGTAGCCGGCGTTCCAGCGCCAGCCGGTATCGAGGAGCGTCGTGTCCTTCGGTGAGGAAATGAGGCTCCCCGGACCCGGAACGAAGCCCGCCGTCAGCCCCCGGTACACATGATAGACGTCGAGGTCCGGCTCCCTGTTGCGCTCCCAGGTCAGGTCGAGCCCGGCCGGCGCGGAGCTCTGCTTCCCCGCGAGGGCTTTCGGCACACCCGGGGCGAAGTTGTCCACCGAGTAACCGCTGTCTGGAGCCGAAGCCCAGAACACCGTCGGAACCGACGTGTGCGCTATCACCTGGAGGTAGGTGTACTCCTTGCAGATGGAGGTCGAATCGAAGAGCGTCGGCACTGCATCCCCGTAGGCGGGCATATAGAGGGCATCCATCGTCCCCATGAGCTCCCAGAAGAACGTGCCGTTCGAGGCCTTCTCGACACGGATCACGCCCTTCCCGCTCGAGCGATCGAGCTTCGAGAGATCATCGATGGACGAGGCGCCGTTCTCGAGAGCGAGGGTTGCCTTCGTGGGCTTTATCGCCCGCCAGATCGAGTAGTACGAGACCTGGCCGTCCATGAAGATGTCGCTCCGCGTCCCGTACCAGGAGAGATAAAGTTGGCCGCCCTGATCTCCGGGCACATCCTTCACTGAGTAGATAGTCGGCGCGAGAAGGCCGGCTTGCCCTCTGGCGTCCACTGCCTGGGCGTAGATGTCATTGGTGCCGCTGCGAGAGTCGTACCATGCGACAACGGCGCCGCCCGCCCCATCGGCGGCGATCGTGGGATACTGCTGATTGCCCGTGGCCGCGCATAGGACGACCCCATTCGTTGTCCACTGGACAGCTCCCGAGCCATTCACCCGCTGGGCATAGATGTCCCAGCTCCGGATGTCATACCACGCGACAATCGCCCCGTTCGCCCCATCGGAGGCGATCACGGGAGAGTACTGATCCCCCGTTGCCGTGCAGAGGGGAACACCGCTCGTTGTCCACTGGAGACTCGCCATGGAATTCACCCGCTGGGCATAGATGTCCGCGCTCGAGCCCCGGTTGTCCTGCCACGTGACGACGGCCCCGCCCGCGCCGTCGGAGACGATCGTGGGAAACTGCTGATCCCCCGTCGCCGTGCAGATGGCGATGCCGAGCGCTCCCCAG
>JBEKAW010000201.1:0-4796 GCA_050015715.1 Candidatus Krumholzibacteriaceae bacterium | reverse complement strand
ATATGGAGGGGAAGCGCTCCGAGCCGGTGTACCGGTCGTTCACGGCGTGGACGCTGGCGCCGTTTGCGCAGATCACGCTGCCGGCGGCGTCGAGGACGGGCACGGGCCAGCTCGGCAAGGTGGTCACGTTCAAATGGAAGGGAACCGATCCGATCGACTCCCCCAATAACCTGCAGGATCCCGACTCGGTGCGGTACATGTACAGCCGCGTCGACAGCCCCCCGGGTAGGTACAATCCGGGCTTCGCCATCATCGATGATCTCAACAACAACCCGCTGCGATACGAAAGAAGGTGGAGCCCGTGGATCTGGTACCGCGCGCCGGGGGACTCGGGGCGCTCGACGGTGCTCGGGGACGACGAGATTCTCGAGATGGGCCACTCGTACATATTCGCGGTGCAGGCGAAGGACGAGGCGGGCGCCGTGACCGCCATCTTCGACCGGAATCTGAACGTCCGGCAGTTCATCGTGTCGTCGGACGCTCAGCCGTTTCTCACGATCACGGAGCCGTTTCTCGGTGGGTTCCAGTTCATCGGGACGAACCTGCGGCCCGAGAAGCGGGACCTTCCGCCGGGCGTGACGCTCAATTTCAGGTGGCATGCCGACGCGTCGTGGTACGGCGGCGAGATCTCGTGCTTCCAGTGGGGGTGGGACGTGGCCGACCTGAACGATCCGAACGACTGGACCTCCGAATGCAGCCCGTTCAACCTCAACTGCTCGGGGACGTGGTACTCGGGCGTGCATACGCTGTTCGTGCAGGTGACGGACAACTCGGGCGCGGTGACGTTGGGCCAGGTCGAGATCGACATCGTGCCGTTCACGATGGACCGGAACCTTCTGTGGGTGGATGATTTTCCGTCGGACAACAGCTATACGCAGGTGGACTACTCGATGCCGCGGGAGGACCAGCACGACAGCTTGTGGGGGGTAGGTTCGAATAGCTATTGCGCGCTTGCGAGCGGTTTCGACCCGGTTCGCGACGTGTACGACGCCTATCACAATTACAACGCGCAGCCTCCGAAGATTTCGCTTATCGGCAGATACAAGAACATCGTCTGGACGTACGCCTCTTCCTACGATAACGGCTGTTGGGACAACGTCGTCCTGTTCACGCCCGAGAGCAGTATCGGTACGGGAGCGCAGATTACCGTCAACTACCTGTCGCTGTTCCTGGCCAAGGGCGGCCACCTTCTCACGGAGGGCAACTCCGAAAGAACGGGCGGTCTCGCCGCGTGTCTCCAGGCTACCGCGCAGAGATTCCCCATGAACCTGAGGTGCGAGATAACGGGGAACGCGAACGGGTGCGCGGGCGATACGAGCGGCGTCAACAGCTATGCATACAAGGACTATTGCGTGACGATGCTCGACAAGATCGTCGGTACGTTCCGCGCGGACGCGGATCTCCCGATGAGACAGGTGCGCAACTTCGACTGCATCTTCCCGGGCATGCTCAACTCGCACGACGCGTGGAATGACAGCGTTCCGGGGATGCCCGATACGCTGAATCTCTGGTCGAAGGTCATAGCTCCGGGGCGCTTCTTCGCCCCGCTCGAGCCCAGCCCGCGTCCGGGAGGCTTCACGCTCGCCGAGATATACGATCCGAACTACTGGATGACGCGGAACGTCGTTTTATCCCAGCGATGCTTCCATCCGCTGTTTCTCATGAGGGCGAAGAACACGGTTTCTGCGCTCAATATGCAGGCGGTTGGTCTCTGGATCACGAAGTACGCGAACATAACGCCCGACCCGACGACGGGAGTCGCGGTGGCGGCTCCGAGCGTTCACCTCGGGTTCGAGCTGTGGTATTTCGACCGCACGCAGGGCCGGGCGATAATCACGACGATATTCAGGAAGTGGCAGATTCTGGCAACCCCATAGATGCGCGCGAGCTACGGAAGACTGAAAAGGAGGCACGGTGAGTCTGATTCGACGGGGAACGATTGTTTTTCTTGTGCTCCTCGGAATGTCGGCATTTTACATTGATGCGTTGGCGCAGAGCGCCGTCGATACGGTGAGATTTGCCCTCGGGCCGCCCGATTCCGTGTACGTGCAGCGCGCGGCAGGTCAAATCGTCGTCGGTTGGTATCCTCCGACGGGGATTCACGCCTCGGTTGTCGGATCGCTCGACTGGACCAGCTGGCGCGGGCCCGATCCGGGGATATCCGCCGTCACTCTTTCCGGCGCGTATTCGGGGATCATCGACCGCACCGTGAAGATCGGGAAGGTCGTTATCGGCACGGTCGGGGTCGACACGATCGGCGCCGGGGGCGAGTCTTCGATCAGGATGTTCGCCGAGACGACAGACCGGTTCGACACGTACTACAAGGAGTTCGACGTCGGGAGGAACTTCTATACCGCCGGGACCTCCATACCGCTCACCCTCATCGGGCTGCAGGGGGGGGATACGCTCGCTCTCGGGATCGACGTCAGCTTCGGCGCGGGACTCATCGATACGACGGCGACGGGAGGGCCCGCATTCTTCGAGGTCGATCTTCAGACGTATGGAGGGTTCCATGTCTGGAGAGGTCTCTCTCCGCTGCCGAGCCACATGACCGTCATCAAGGAGCTTTCCCGGGACGACGCATACATGGGGATCGTGAACGACTCGCTCTATTTCAACGAGTGGCCCAAGAAGGACGCGCGAGGGAGACCGTACTACGAGTTCGTCGATGAGAACGCCTTTGTCGGATTCACCTACTACTATTTCGTCACGTGTTTCGACCAGGGTTACTTCAAAGGGAAGACCCTGTTCAACAAGCAGGATAATTTCATCTGCGATGAGGACCTGCAGCACCCCGCGACTGCCGGGCACCCGGTCGCGTGCGAAAGCGTCGCGAAGATCATCACCATGATGGTCGATGCCGGCTCCGGCCCCATGAAGGAAATCTTCGCGGTCCCGAATCCGTACCGGAGCGGAACCTCGGCGAATACGACGCCCTTCTATCACAACTTCCCGGACGGCAGCATCAAGTTCTTTCACGTGCCGAAGGAAGCGGATATCAGGATCTTCACCGTCGCGGGAGATCTCGTGTGGGAGGCGCATCACAGCGATCCGTCGGGCAAGAACGGAGTCGTGACCTGGGACGTGAAGAACAAGCACGGCCAGGAAGTCGGCTCGGGCGTCTACATTTACCGGTTCAAGAACACCACGGAAGGCACCGACATGTATGGGAGAATCGTCGTTATCAGATGATCCGGCGCCCGGACGTTTACAGCCGCTCCCTCCGAGGGGGCGGCTTTTTTTTGCGCCGGGCCCCCTCGGCCGCGATGACCGGCGCCGGGCAGGCACGGGCGGGGCAGCGCGGGCCGGGCCCGGCGCGGCGGGCCCCTCAAACCCTTCGTTCGTCTTGACATGCGGCGTTTTTTCTGGGACGATTGAGCCTCGCGAAGAGTGATTTCGATGGAAATCCATCTACCCGGGAGGTAAGAACGGCGGGGCCCCGCGCGGCGTCCCGCGGGAAGCGAAGGGTTCCGGTATGTTGAGAACGAACGCGGTCAATTGCGTCATCCAGTCGGTTCTCGGGGGGATCACGCATCCCCGTATCCCGCTCAAGAATCCCTACCTCGTCGACCCGGGAGGGGACGTGTCCGTCCTCCCCGGCGTCGGGGGGATCACGTACAACGTCATCGTCGGCGACCCGGCGTTCGGTTTCGCGGGCGATCACGTGGAGCCGGGGGTCAGCGTGAGCCTCGACGAGAAGGAACGGGACGGGGCGAGCCTCGGCGCGCTGTGCATCCTCGCCTGCATCGGCAACGAGGCCCGCGTCGTGGGGGGAGAAGCGGCGCACGCGCGGGGCGTCGTGACGGGCAAGCACGGCGGCGTCGAGCACGTCATCATCGACTTTGCGCCGAGCGTTCTCGACAAGCTCGTCATCGGCGACCGCATCCAGATCAAGGCGTGCGGCCAGGGACTCACGCTCAAGGATTTCCCCGAGGTCCACGTCATGAGCATCGACCCGGAGCTCTTTCAGAAGATGGGGATCGCGGCGCAGGGCAACCAGCTCGTCGTGCCGGTGACGCACGTCATCCCCGCGGCAATCATGGGCTCCGGCACCGGATCCCGCCACAGCTTCAGCGGGGATTTCGACATCCAGACCGCGGACCGCGATCTCGCACAGAAATACAGCCTCCAGAGTCTCCGTCTCGGCGACGTCGTCGCGGTCCGGGACATGGACTGCAGGTTCGGACGCTCGATCCGAACGGACGCCGTCTCGATAGGGGTCGTCGTTCATGCCTCATGCGTCGTCGGCGGCCACGGTCCCGGCCTCACCGTGATCATGACGACCGCGAAGAAGCTCATCGTTCCCAAGATGGAGCAGGAGGCGAACATCGCGAATTATCTCGGCATCGGCCGGTTTCATCGTGCGGCGCCGCAGGGCCGGCGGAGGGGACGCTAGACCGGAAAGGAGCATTCATGAGCGACTGGAGGAAAATCTTTCCCGAGCTCGGCTGGATCGCTGACCGCTCACTCGCCGACAAGGTCGCGCTCGTCTGGGACGAGGCGTACGCGCGCGGAGGCTGGAAAGGGGACGACATTGACACGATTCCCTTCACCCTTCTCGCCGGAGATACGAAGGTCACGCTCGCCGAGCATACGCGCCTCGTGACGCATCTCTCGAAGGCGATCGCCGAGACGATGAAAAACGTCGGTGGCATCGCGCTCAACGTCGATCACCTCATCGCGGGGGCGCTCCTCCACGACGTCGGAAAGCTCCTCGAGTACCGGAAATCGGCCGAGGGCTTCCAGGTTTCCCGGACCGGGAAGCTCCTGCGCCATCCGCTCTCGGGAATGGGGCT
>JBEKAW010000200.1:0-4813 GCA_050015715.1 Candidatus Krumholzibacteriaceae bacterium | reverse complement strand
GAGCCTGTCGACCCACATGTCTGAACTCACACTGCCGTTATGGTCGGCGGCAAGAAACAGGTTGCGCGTTTGTGCGATGTCCTGGTCTCTCGTGTAGAACGCCGGGGCCCCCCTCAGAACGTCCGCGTTCTGGTTGTACCATATATAGTCGAGATGGAGCAGCTTCGTGTATTGGTCGATATTGTGGTCCTTGTAGCTCAGGACAAGGTTGCTCACGACGATATCCTTGTTTGTCGTCGCGGGATAACGAGGTTTCGTGACTTTCGGCTCCGTGGCACTGTTCAAGCAGCCGAGAACAAAGAGCACGGTCACCGCAGCGGCAAATGCGGCAGCTCGCCTCAAGGTCTGTGCTTTCATGAACGCTCCTCCCCTAGTAAGGACAATTAATTATACTCTGAACGCAGAGCGGAATCAAGAGAGACAAAAGAAAAGCCCCCTGCGGGAGGGGGCTTTCAAACTGCGCCGGTGTTTAGATACGCGTCACGGCTTCTTGATGTCGTCCGCGCGCCGCAGATAGTAGTGCTTTACCCCTTCTTTGGTAACGGGGACTACATACAGCGTCACGAGGTCGTTTCCTATATACGTCGTTGTCCCGCCGGTCATCTCCACGGTGATGTAGTACTCTCGCGTGGTTTGCCAGCAGTCCTGGCAGGGCTGACCCTCGAGACTGTCGACCGGCATCCAGGACCCGGTCGCAAGGCTCAAATCCAGCCTGTCGACCTGCTTTGACGGATCTATGCTGCTGCTATGGTCGGCGGCGAGAAAGAGGTTGTGAGTCATCGCGATGTCCTGGTCTCTCGTGTTGAACTCCGGAGCCCCCTTCAAAACGTCCGCGTTCTGGTTGTACCAGAGGTAGGCCGTGTGCAAGAGCTGGTTGTATCGATCGATATTATGGTCCTTGTAGCTTTGGAGGAGGTTCTGCACCACGCCGTCCTTGTCCGTCAGATCGCTGTAGGTGGAAGACGACGGCTTCTTGGGCACTTCCTCCGTCGGGCTCAGGATGCATCCCGCGAATCCGACAGCGGCGAGAACCATACACAGCACAAACAAATGTTTCATTTTGAATCCACGCATACTCTTTCCTCCTACGGGGATAGTAGCACATCCACCGCAAATATTCAAGACTGTATTTTCGTCCGGCATATCTTATTTATGGCCATTATATTCCATTTCTTAGCGATTAATGCCTCTCAGGTATCCAGCTGTGGTGGAGTACGTCCCCCTGGCCGAGAGGTCGGTCCATCCGGACATTACCCACCCCTGGCTGCCGTTTATGAGTGTGAACCGCGCAATTCCTGCATAGACCTCCTGGGTAGCGCCCGGCGTCCTCTGGAGGGTTATTTTGTACTCGCCCTCGAGAACCACCCTGCTCACCCTGTCGTCCGTAAAAATGAAAGTCCCGGTCGTGTCGTTACCGAAATGCAATGTCCGCGTGCCACTGTAGTCCCCTTTGATCTTCCGGAGCCAGGCGAGCTCGACCGGCTTCTTCCAGTTGTCGAACCTTCCCGATAGAGTCGGATTCAGGGAATCCGACAGAGTCGGGTGGAACGTGAACCACTGTGGGGATGTCGACGTCGAGTCCTCAAGGCTTCGCTCATAGTTCGAGTCGTTGTTCGAGGCGAAGCCGGACACGAGATTTGCGAGAACATCGGCATATACGTTCGGCGTTATCCACGGATACTGATTCGTCCCAGTCGGCTTTTCGGCTGTACGCGGCTCGAGGAGGCACGCGCTCGAACCGGTCATCATGAGAATCAAGAGGGCAACGATCCATACCTTCCGCATTGTACTCATCCTCCTAGAACTTGAGCGTTACCGCCGAGTTTGCCTCGACGTATTCCTTTCGCTCCGGGGTAATGTAGGGCCCGTAGTTTCTCACGTACGCGACGTCGAGGGCGATCTCCCCGATATCGCCGTACGTCTTCTTCTCCGTGAATCCTGTCCTCAGGCCGCCCGACTGGAACGTCGTCGTGTAAAGCGTGATCCTGCGGTCGCCGATCGCGCCGAAAACGTCGTTGTACTGAATCTTATACTCGTTGTCCACATTCAGGGAGAGTCCCGGGTACACCTCGTATCCGAGCTTGAGGTCCAGCGAGTGCTCGCGCGTGTCGTTGGTCGGGCTGTAGCGCTCCCCCTCCGGGCGCTGAAGGTAGCTCCCCGTATCCCGCATCAGGTAGTTGTGCGAGAAAAGGAACGTGAGCGCGCGGAAAAGCGAGAAATTGGCCTGCGTCGCGACCGACGTCGATCTGTTCAGGTAATTCTGGTCGGCGGTGAACACGAACTCGGTATATTCGATCTTGATCATGTAATCCTGCGTAACCGTGACCCACGAGGCCGGGCGAACCGTGATAACCGGCTCGACCTGGTACTTGTACCCGACCCTGTTGTCCCCCGAAAGTGTGGCGTCGATATTGATCGTCTCGTAGCGCTCGGCCGCCATGTTGACGTTGGTCGTGATCTTCCCGAACGGCGCCCGGACATTCATATCGCCGTGGTAGTAGAGGTAGTCGGCGTCTCGCGGATTCTGCGTGTAGTTCTTGTAGAACTGCTGTCTCAAGGATCCGGAGCCGTTCGCGGTCACGGAGACAGAATCCCCGATCATCTGGGTGATCCCCACGCCGACGAGGTGCTTGTCCTCCTTGTAGCTCGAAAGGGAGAGCGGGCCGTAGTCAAATACGTCCTCGCTCGACGAGACGCTCCACTTCATGGAGCCGTTCGAGGCGTACATATAGTTGGCGGTCGCGGCGAGCGTGTTGTCCGAGCTGCTGCTCGACAGGCGCGGCTGGATCTTGTACTTGGAGTCGTTCGAGGAGTGGTCGTATTTCAGATCGAGCGACAGAAACGAGAGGGGCTGCGTGAACGACCTGACGCTCAGATCCTCGACCCTGCTTCTCGCCTCCTCCTGATTGGCCGCCGACGGGTCGTTGAGCACCTCGTACGTGTTGCCGAGCGGCGGCATGACCTTGCGATCGACGGCGTTGTAGATGCTGTAGGTGACGCTGAGCGCCTTCGAGCTCCCCTCCCCGTAGGTCATGCTCGCGTTCAGGGTGTCCGCGTCGCTCCGCATCGGGCCGAATCGCTTCTTGCCGATATCGCTCGTCTCGCCTTTCATGCTCCCGCCGACGCCGCCCCCGACGTTGAGAGGGCTGTCGAACAAAGTGAGCCCGTAGTTGAGCGAGCCCGTCCCGCTCCCCGAGAGATCGCGGTCGTATTTGAAATCGTTGAGCCCTCTCTTGACGTCCCCCGTGACGCCGAGCTTCGACGAAGAAGACCAGAGAATGGGCTTCGCGAGCGAGAGCGCCAGGTTCGCGTCCTCGGTGTCGAAGATGACGTCCTGGCCGAATCGCCCGAGACTGAGCGTCTTGCTCTTGCGGTAGTTCTCGCCGATGCTCAGGACCGCGGTGTAGAACCCGGGCTGCACCTTGGCCGCCTGGTTCATGAAGCTCTCGCTGAGATCCTGGAGTTTCTGCTGCCGGTACTGTTTTCGATCTATGCTGACGCCGTTCGTGAGCGTCCAGCCCTTGCCGGCGATGGTCGTCAGGTCGATCCGGTTTCCGAAGGTGATGTCGACGTCGGTGGCTATAACGTACGATTTGGCCACGGGAGCGACCCGGTTCTGAACCTTGGTCGTGTCGACCGCGGCCTTCACCGTATCCTTCTGCTGGTTGCGCGCCGCGAGGTTGGTAAGGGTGTTCTGTTGCGCCGCGGCCGCGGCGGCCGGGGGCTGCGCGTTCGGAATTGTGTCGCTCGCACACGGCGCCGCGAGCGCCGCGGCGCCCCAGAGCAGGCAGATCGCGAGCGCGAGAGGTATGGCGACGCGTACGAGCATTCTCATCGAAGCCCTTCCAAGCCGCGGGAAGCCGCAAAGAGGCCAAACCAGCTTTCGAGCGCGATCTCCTCGGGGCGCATGTCGAAATCGACACCCGAGAGTTCGCCCAGCCTTTTCCAGTCTTTAGCAGTTTTTACGCCTAATTGCTCTCCCAGGACGTTGCGGAGCTTCTTTCTTCGATGAGAAAAGCACCCCTTGAGGAACTTGAGGAACGCCTCCCTGTCTTTTGGCCCTCCCCCGGACGTGCGCGGCACGAACCTGAGCACGACACTCTCGACCTTGGGGGGCGGCGTGAAGGATCCGGGGCGGACCTTGAGCACTCTCTCAATTATAAAGTAAGTCTGGAGAAAAATCGACAGAATACCGCAGTTTCGTTCCCCCGGCGCCGCGAGTATCCGTTCGCCCACCTCCCGCTGGACCATGATGACCGCCGCGGTCAGCATCCGCCAGCGGGCGAGATCGATGAGAATCGTGCTCGTGAGATTGTAGGGAATGTTTCCCGCGAGCTTGAAGCCCGGCGCGCCGCGCTCGTCGGAAGCGGCGTCGAGGTTCACCGAGCGGATGTCGGCGTGGTAAATCTCTACGTTACCGGAGGTTGCAAGCTGCTCCCGAAGGAGCTCCACGAGCGCCCCGTCGATCTCGAAGGCCACGACGGCCGCTCCGCTGTGCGCCAAGGGCGCCGTCAGCGCCCCCCGGCCGGGCCCGATCTCGAAGACGAGATCGCCGGGAGCGGGAGACAGCGCGGCGACGACCTTCCGGGCCACGGAGGGCGCCGTGAGAAAATTCTGTCCGAGGCGTTTCTTCGCCGGCAGCATAGGCGCTCATTCTTCGTGCTGCGTGAGGTAGTACCGCCTCACGCGGAATCGCGCGCGCGGGATCGAGGCGACCAGCGTCCGGCATGCCTCGACGTCCACGTCGGGATGATCGAGCACCGTCACGGTGCATTCCATCCTCGAAGCGGCGGCGCGTCGTATGAAGTCCATG
>JBEKAW010000199.1:0-4847 GCA_050015715.1 Candidatus Krumholzibacteriaceae bacterium | reverse complement strand
TTCACGTCCTCCCGGTTGAGGGCCTTGAGACCGTCCTCGAACATCGTGAGGCAGAACGGACACGCCGTGAAGACGTGGTCGACGCCGAGGCCGAGGAGCTCCCGCACCCGCTCCTCGTTGATCCGGACCCCGAGCTTCTCCTCCATCCACATCCTTCCGCCGCCGGCCCCGCAGCAGAAGCTCGAGAGCCCGTGCCGTTTGAACTCGGAGACGCGCCGCGCCGAGCGGGCGAGAAGGGCGCGCGGCTCACGCATGCGGCCGTTGTACCGGCCGAGGTAACATGAATCGTGAAACGCGCCGCGCAGCGAATCGAGTCTGCGGACGCTCAGCTTCTTGTCCGAGACGAGGCCGAGAAGGAACTCGGAATGGTGCATGACGGGCACGCTGAGACCGAACTGCGGATACTCGACGAGGAACGTGTTGAGCCCGTGCGGGCAGGTTGTGACGATCTTTTTGAAGGTGTATTTCTTGAGCGTCTCTATGTTCGCCTGGATGAGGGTCTGGGCGAGATACTCGTTTCCCATTCTCCGCGCCGTTTCCCCGCAGCACCTTTCCTCGGTGCCGAGAATCGCGAAATCCACGCCCGCCGTCTGCATGAGCGTGACGAAGGCGCGGGCGACCTTCTGGCCCCGCTGATCGAACGAGCCGGAGCAGCCGACCCAGTAGAGGACGTCGAAACTCCGCTTCTCGGAGGCGAGCGGAACGCCGAGCCCCGCGGCCCAATCGGCCCGCGACGTGTAGCCGATGGCCCACGGGTTGTAATTGACCTCCATGTTCCTGAACACCGGCTGCATCTCCGCCGGAAAGCGGCTTTCCGTCAACACGAGGTAGCGCCGGAAGTCGACGACCTTCTGCACGTGCTCGATGAAGGGCGGACATTCCTGCATGCACGCGCCGCAGGTCGTGCAGGCCCAGATCTCGTCCTCGGAGACGTTCTCGGGAATCACCGGTGTCGCCGCCAGCACGCCCGCGCCGCTCTCGAAGAGGCCCCCCCTGTCGCGCATGAGCTGCGCCCGGAGCCGGTGGATGACGCGGAAGGGGCTGAGCGGTTTCTGCGTCGTGTAGGCGGGGCACGCGACCTGACACCTTCCGCATTCGGTGCAGGCGTAGAGGTCCAGCAGCTGCTTCCACGTGAAGTCTCTGAGCTCCGAGACCCCGAACTTCTCCGCCGATTCGTCCTCGAAGTTCATGCGGCCCAGGCTTCCCATCGGCCCGAGGTTCCTGAAGAACACGTTCGGGATGGCGCCGAGGATGTGAATGTGCTTCGAGAAGGGAATATAGAGGAGAAAGAAGAGAATGATGAGGTTGTGGCCCCATGAGAACACGCCGCCTGCCACCGGCAGATTCATGCCCCAGCCGCGCATCGCGCGCGCGGCCGAGAACGAAACGGGCGCGTTCGACCTCGTGAGCCGCTCCGACCCGCGGAGAATCTCGGTTCCCTTCACGCCGTACATGAACAGGATGAGAACGAAGATGAGGACGAGGATGAAGGCCGCCTGCCGGGGCGCCGCCGGATCGTCGATACGCAGACGGGCCGGTTTCAGGGCGAACCGCCTCACGAGCGAGACGACGATCGCACCGATGACGAGGATTCCGAATATATCCTGGAGCCACAGAAAGGCCGACTCGGCGCCGCGCCCGACGAGGCGCTCGAGGCCGAAACCCGGAACGATCTGGAACAGCATATGGTCGAGAGTGCCGATCGTGATGAAGATGAATCCCCAGAATATGATGAAATGCCCGAGTCCCGCCGGCTTCGCGAGAACGCGCGCCTGAGCGGCGACGTAGATGAGAACCGCCTTGATCCGCTCGCCCCACCGGGCAAACCGGTTTTCGGGCTTCGCCGCCCGCAGAATCCGGTAGAGAAGCCGCACGATGAGGCCGAAAGCCGCGAGCACGGCGGCGAAGAGAACGAGGAGCGTGACGCCGGGAATCGTCATAGGATCTTCTTGATCTCCTCGGTGAGCAGCGGGACGATCTCGAACAGGTCTCCGACGATCCCGTACGTCGCTCGTTCGAAGATCGGCGCGTTGGGATCCTTGTTGATGGCGACGATGACCTTCGACGTCCGCATCCCCGCCAGATGCTGAATGGCTCCCGATATCCCGCAGGCGATGTAGAGCCTGGGGTTCACGATCTTTCCCGTCTGTCCCACCTGGATGGCGCTCGGCGCGAAACCCGAATCGACCGCCGCGCGCGAGGCGCCGACCGCGGCGCCGAGGATGTCCGCGAGCTCCCCGAGGATCTTGAAATTCGCCGCGTCCTTCATGGCGCGCCCCCCGGAGACGATCGTATCGGCCTCGGTGAGGTCGGGGCGCCCCCCCTCGAGGGGAATTATCTCGGTCACGATCGCGCGAATCGCCTCCCGCAGGACGTTCGACTGGTGAGCCTCGATCGGAGTCGCGCCTCCCGAAGGATCCGCGGGGGGAACGTTGTTGGGTCGTATCGAAATGAAGTTCGGCCGCTCCCCCGTTCGAACGATCTCGATATAAACCTTCCCCGAGTAGATGGGCCGTCGCGCGACGCACCGGGTCCCCTCCATCCGCACGTCGACGCAGTCGCTGAACATGACCCCGTCCGTCTTCGCGGTGACACGCGGGCCGAGGTCCCTCCCCATCGCGGTCGCACCGAGAAACACGTACGAATACGCGTGCCGCTTGACGACGTCCGACAGCACCGCCGCGTACCCTTCCGTCGAATAGCGAGCGAGAAGCTCGTCCTCGGCGACGATGATTCTCCGCAGGCCGAAGCCGGTGAGCCCCTCGGCGGCCTTCCGGGCGAGCGCGCCGACGAGCACCGCGTCGATCGCGCCTCCCCCGGCCTGCGCCACGCGCCGCGCCGCGCCGATGAGCTCCTTCGTTATCTTCTTGATCCCGCCTCCCCGGACCTCACCAAAGACCAGGATGTCAATCGCCATCTCGAGAATCCTCCATATCGTCGGGTGCCTACAAAACCTTGGCTTCCTCGCGGAGCAGGCGCACGAGCTCCTTCACCGCGTCGCGGGGCTCCTCGGCCTGGACCATTTTGCAGCCCGTGCTCTTCGACAGGGGCACCCAGCGCACGATCGAGATCCGCGCCTCGCCGGGACGTCCGCCGAACCCGAGATCCGCCAGCGTCAGCTTGCGGATCTCCTTCTTCTTGGCCTTCATGATGCCGGGGAGCGAGGCGTACCGCGGCTCGTTGAGACCTTTCTCGCACGAAACGATCGCGGGGAGGCTCGTTTCAACCTTCTCGTCCCCTCCCTCGATGCGCCGTCTCACGGTCGCCCGCTTCGCGTCGGGAGCGGCCTCGAACGCGACCGCGACATTCACCTGGGGAATATCGAGCATCTCGGCGAGGATCGAATGCGTTTGAGCCATATCGTCGTCGATCGCCTGCTTGCCGCAGAAGATGATATCGAAGCCCTCGCCGCGTATCGCCGCGGCGAGAACCGCCGCCGTCGCGAACGGATCGCTCCGGTCGAGCGCGGGATCGCAGATGTGCACGGCGTTGTCGGCCCCCATCGCGAGAGCGGTTCTGATGAGCTCGGTGGCCTCCTCGGGTCCAGCGCACACGACGGTCACCGTGCTTCCGGCGCCCGCCTTGTCCCTGAGCCGCAGGCCCTCTTCGACCGCATACTCATCGTAGGTGTTGATGACGTACTTGATGCCGTCATCCTTGATGCCGGTTCCTTCCTGATTGATGAGAATCTTCGCCTCGGTGTCGGGCACCCGTTTCAGCAGGGCGATAATCTTCACGCGGTCCTCCTTCCGATCCCGTGGGCCTCAATCCGGCATCGTCCGCTCGTATTCGTTGATGACCTCTCGCGAGATAACGAGGCGCTGGATCTCGCTCGTCCCCTCGTAGAGCTCGGTCACGCGGGCGTCCCGGTAGAGCCGCTCGATGAGAAATTCTTCCGTGTAGCCGACTCCTCCGTGCATCTGGAGAGCGTCGTATACGACCCGGTTGGCGGCGCCGCTCGCCGCGAGCTTCGCCATGGCGGCTTCCTTCGAGCACGGCTCGCCGGCGTCCCTGAGCTTCGCTGCGCGGTACATGAGAAGCCGCGCGGCCTCGATACCGGTCGCCATGTCGGCGATCTTCCAGCGGGTCGTCTGGAAATCTATGATCCTCGTCCCGAACTGCTTGCGCTCGCGCGCGAAGCGCACCGCCTCGTCGAGCGCCGCCTGCGCGATCCCGAGGGACTGCGCGGCGATGCCCACTCTCCCGCCGTCGAGCCCCGCGAGCGCGATCTTCATCCCCATTCCTTCCGTGCCGAGGAGATTCTCCGCGGGAACCCGGCAGTCCTCGAACACGAGCTCCACCGTCGTCGAGGCCTTGAGCCCCATCTTCTTCTCGACCTTCCCGACCGAGAATCCCGGGAACGAGGGCTCGACGACGAAGGCGCTGATTCCCTTCGTCCGGGCATGCGGATCGGTGCGCGCGAATACGATGATCGCCCCCGCCTTGTCCCCGGTCGAAATGAATATCTTCGCGCCGTTGAGATAGTACTCGTCGCCTTTGAGGACGGCCGAGAGGCGCATCGCCGCGATGTCGCTCCCCGCTTCCGATTCGGTGATCGCGTACGCTCCGAGCATCTCTCCGGAGGCGAGGCGCGGGAGAAAACGCTTGCGGAGCCTCTCGCTTCCGTACTTGAGGATGCACCAGTTCGTGAGCGAGTTGTGAACCGACAGCGTCACGCCCGTCGAAGCGCACACGGCGCTGATCTCCTCGAGGGCGAGGACGAGGCAGAAGTTCCCGAGGTTGACGCCGCCGTACTCCTCGGGCATCGTGATCCCCATGAAACCGAGCTCCCCGAGCTTCCTGAATATCCCCTCGGGGAACACGCCGGTCATGTTCGCTTCGATCGC
>JBEKAW010000198.1:0-4874 GCA_050015715.1 Candidatus Krumholzibacteriaceae bacterium | reverse complement strand
CCTCCGCGGGCATCGTTGCCGACAGGTACTGCGTCGATCTGAACGACGAGCTCTTCACAAGAGGCTACGAGATCGACTACTACTTCACCGCCCGCGACGTCGCGGGGCAGGCGCGGTCGCTGCCGAAGTGGGCCGGCACGCAGGGACCGTACTTCGAGTGGACCTGTCTCCCGACGAAGAGCTCGAGCGTGCTTTTCGTCGACGACTCGCGCTACTCCTCCTTTTCAAGCGGCACCCGGGAGTACTGGGATCGGGCGTGGGACGCGCTCCAGCCGGGGGATGATCCGCCCGATCGATACGACGTGAACAGCCCGACATCGGGTGTCTCGAACGGACCGGGGAGCCGCGCGAAGAACAAGCAGCTCACGGATCAGTACTACGCGATCGTGTGGGACAGCGGCGACAACTACTGGGTCACGATCGCGGACGGCACGGTCAACAGCGACAAGTCGAATGACTGCCAGATGCTCATCGACTGGATGGACTTGAGCTATCACCGATGCGGTCTATGGATCTGCGGCGACAGGATCGCCCAGGATCTGAACGGCTATGCATCGACGCAAGCGCGTACCTTTATGAACACCAAGTGCGGCGTGACGCTTGCCAATTTCAGCTACTACGATCTGACCGGCGGCCGGACGGGCGGCGGCGTCACCAGTCCCCTCATCACGGGGGACACCGATGCCGGGGTCTTCGTGCGCGGCGGCACGCCCGACAAGTTCTACGCGTATGGCGGCTGCCCCACCATCAACCAGTTCAGCGCGCTCGGGAAGACCGCAAACGGCAAATGGGCCCTCGACTATCCTCTGTATAACGGCACGAAGTACTACGCGGGCATCTCGAGCGCATGGCAGAACGGGGGCGGCGCCGATGTCCGGACGATGTGGTTCGGCTTTGGCTTTCAGTACATCCGCGACACTGCAGACGGCGTGCATCCGGTTCGCGTCGAACTGGCGCAGCACGTCTTCTCGTGGATGCAGTTCCCCTCGAATCCGTGCTGTTGCTGTACGGGCGCCGAGACTCCCAGGGCCTACCGGCTCGCCCAGAACTTCCCCAACCCCTTCAACCCGTCGACGACGATTCAGTACGACATGAAGGAGAAGGGGCTCGTGCGGATCAAGATCTACAACGTCGCGGGCGAGCTCGTACGGACCCTCGTATGCGAGATGAAGAATGCCGGCTCCTATTCGGTCGCCTGGGACGGGAAGAGCAATCTCGGCACAGGCGTCGCAAGCGGGATCTATTTCTGCAGGATGCAGACGAAGGAATTCAGCGCAACAAAGAAGCTCGTGCTCTTGAGGTAGCAGAATGGCAAGGGGGGTTGCCATGAGGAACATGATCGGAGTGATGATCGCGATCGGGCTCGTCGTCGCGTTCACGGGCCCGGCGCGCGGGCGCGAGAGGGGCGATCACAAGAAGATTCACGTCAAGCAGCAGTGGTCGCCGGAGCAGTATGCGGGGCTCGACAATCCGGCGGCCCCGGGCGGGTATCACACCTCGGCGACGGTCGACACCTACACCGTCGTTTCCTATGACTTCGAAACCATGAACTGGCAGGGATGGACGCGCCGCGACAACACCGCGCAGCGCGGCACGTTCTTTCACGTCGACGACTTCGCCGGGCTGGGGGGCGGGCGGTACGGGCGGCTCGTCGCGATTCAAGGCACGAAATCGATGTGGTGCGGCGTGCGTCCGAGTGCGGGGGATCCATACGTCTGCAGCTGGCTGAAGGCCCCCGGCTATGGGAATGGCTGGGATCAGAGCCTCGCTACCGCGCAGTTTTCTTTTACGGGTCCCATTACGCTCTCGTATCACCTCGTGTACGATTCCGAGCCCGGTTACGACTTCACTCGCGTGGAGTATGACGGGGACTTTTGGGGAAGCAGCTGGCAGACGCTCGCGACGTACACGGGGCACGGCGACACCGTCGCATCGCATGTGGTCTACTCGACCCACCGCGCGACGAAGCTGCGCTTTCATTTCACATCGGATGGCGCGTGGAGCGACGAGGACGGCCTGTGGGACACGGACGGCGGCTGCATAGTCGACGAGATTCACGTTTCGGACAGCGGCACGCTGAACAACTATCAGGACTTCGAATCGGCCCAGGTCGGCGCGACCTCGTCCGGGATATGGGTCGGCATGACACCGACTCCGTACGGCATGTACTCCGGTCTCAAGAACAATCTTTGGGACGAGGATCCCTGCGGCCAGAACTTGGCGAGCCAGATCGTCTTCTTCGTCGGATCTCCCAATCCGTGCGGCGAATGCATGTACACGACTACCCCGTTCTGCATGGGTCCCGGGGGCATGTCCCCGCCGTGCCAGGACGAGATGGTGCTCTCTCCCCTGATCGACATTACGAAGTACTCGACGGGGGGCGGCAGCGTCCAGAACGCGGCGATTCCGCCCGGGGAGCTCCCGCAGCTCGGCGGGATGACCTTCGCCTACACGGTCTATCGCGATCTGCCGCTCGCGAACCTCGTCTTTTATACCGTGGAAATAGAGGACATCGGCGATTCGGGCTGCCCCGCAAACATGAACTTCGTCGACTGGCTCTGGTACTACGGGCAGGAGAAAGAATACCTCCGAGTCAAGGAGGACATAAGCGGGTATGCCGGCCGCAAGTACATCCAGGTCGCGTTCCGCGTCGCCGATATGTGCAGCGTCTGGTACCTGATCCGCGGCAATTGCGCCGCGCATACAGCGGCGCCCTATTTCGACAATGTCAAGGTTCAGCGTTACAGAAGCGTCGGCCCGCAGTGGGCGTACTATGACGAGGACCTCTTTCAGGATAATTTCCCGCCGGATGACGCTCTCGCGGGGTTCGTGCGGGCCGATGCGGCGGTGGATATCAATCCGAGCGACAACCCAGTCATACGTCCGGGGGATTCCGTCGTCGTGCGATGCTCGTCTCCTGTCGGCGGAGGGATTGCGAGCGACGCCGGGGGACCGCGCGTCTACATGCACGTGCGGTGCACGTCCATCGGATATCCGGTCAAGCCGTCTCTCGCCGGTCCGCAGCTCCAGGGCACCTACGGCCACTACGTGAGCGACGACGGCACGTGGACGATCATCCAGTGCGACACGGCCCGGACAGGCCACGACATTTATACCGATCGGTTCATGGCCGACCTCAACGACTCGCTCTTCACGAGGGGCTACATGATCGAGTACTACTTCAAGGCGTACGACAACGCGGGAGAGAGCTCGACGCTGCCGAGAGGCGCCGATCATTTCACGGCGGATAATCCGTACTTCGGGAGCAGCTACTACTTCGAGTTCACGTGTCTCCCGACGGGCATGGCCGAGGGGCTCTACGTGGACGATTACGACGGAATAGGATCGTTCGATGGCATCGTGCAGGACTACTTCGACAGGACATTCAAGGATGTCGCGGGTCCGCCGAGCGTTATCGACCGGTACGACGTGCTCGCCCCGACGTCCATGGTGTCGAACGGGCTCGCGAGCCGTGTCCGGGCGAGCCAGCTCGATTCTGCCTATCTTGCGATCATTTGGGACTCGGGGGACCTCTCTCGCGGCACGATCACGGACGGCACCGCGGCGTCGGGGGGCAAGACCAACGACTGCCAGCTTCTCGTCGATTTTCTGAATCTCGCACCGTACAAATATTACTATCCCGCGGGCTTGTGGATTCTGGGAGACAACGTGGCGGAGGACCTGAGCTCGCTCTCATCCCCGCAGGCGCTCGCTCTCATGAACACCTGGTGCGGCGTATCTCTCACGAGCGGGAGCTACTTCGAGACAACAGGCGGGCAACGAAACGGCGGAGCCGTCAACCCGCTCATCACCGGCGTCTCGGAATATTTCGTTCCCGGCGGTATCCCGTACAAGTTCTACGTATTCGGCGGCTGTCCGGGAATCAACAGCTTCGACGTGCTCGGGGCGACGGGGGGCGCCCAATGGGCGCTCAAGTATCCCGACTACAGCGGGCAGCAGTACTGCGCCGCCGTCCAGTCGCAGAAGACGCTCCCGAACGGCCGACTGATTCGCACGATGTGGTTTGGGTTCAGCTTCATGAGCATGCGCGATTGCAGTCTTGAGGCTCCCATCATACGTAACCAGATAGCTCATTCCGTGTTGCGTAACTACCTGGGGGCCATCGGAGGAGCCATCAATATCACGAGCACCGGCACCCCCAGGGCCTACCGCCTCGCCCAGAACTTCCCGAACCCCTTCAACCCGTCGACGACGATTCAGTACGACATGAAGGAGAAGGGGCTCGTGACACTGAAGATCTATAACGTCGCAGGCGCGCTCGTGCGGACGCTCGTGGACGAGGTGAAGAACGCGGGGACCTACTCGCTCGCGTGGGACGGCCGGAACAACGCCGGCACGGCGGTCGCGAGCGGGATCTATTTCTACAAGATGGAGACGAAGGGGTTCAGCGCGACGAAGAAAATGGTCATCCTGAGATAAGACGTCCGCGCATGGAGGCGACCGGCGGGCGGGGAAAAACAAAGCGAGCCGCGCATTACGCACGGCTCGCTTTTTCTATCCTTGCGGATTCTCCTACTTCTTGACCGTCTTCTTTGCAGGGGCCTTCTTTGCGGTAGCCTTCTTCGCCGGGGCCTTCGCGGCCGGGGCCGGCTCGGTCTTCTTCGGAGGCGGCTGGAGAACCTTGTCGATCACGTGGATGACGCCGTTCTTCGCCGGAACGTCGGCGGTCAGGATGTTGGCATCATTGATCATGGCCTTCCCGCCCGGCATGCTCATAGTCTTGAGCGTGTCGCCGAGCCAGGAGGCGTACTTCGGCGTCGTCGCGAAGTCGGCGGCCATGACCTTGGCCGGTATGACATGATACAGCAGAATGCTCTTCAGAGCCGGAACATCCTGCATGAGCGATTCGACGG
>JBEKAW010000197.1:0-4972 GCA_050015715.1 Candidatus Krumholzibacteriaceae bacterium | reverse complement strand
GTCGGCGAGGGGGCCGAGGAGTTCGCCCGGAAGAACGGATTCGAGAAGCAGGATCTTCTCACGGACGCCGCGCGCGAGGCCTGGATCAAATGGAAGCAGACGATGAGCGAGGAAGACGACTGGTTCCCGAAAGACCTCGATCATGATACGATCGGCATGGTCGCGATCGACGCCGCGGGCGACCTCGCCGGCGCCTGCACGACCTCGGGGCTCGCGTTCAAGATTCACGGGCGCGTGGGAGATTCTCCCATTCCCGGGGACGGGATGTACGTCGATAACGGCGTCGGCGCCGCGGCCTCGACGGGGAAGGGGGAGGAGGTCATCAAGATCTGCGGGAGCTTTCTCGTCGTCGAGGGGATGCGGCAGGGGCTCTCGCCGAAGGAGGCCTGCAAGCGCGCCCTCGAGCGGATCCTGAAGCGGCACGCGGCGAAGCCGACATTCCAGGTCGGGTTCATCGCTCTCTCGAAAGAGGGGGAGATCGGGGCGCTCTCGCTCCAGAAGGGTTTCCAGTACGCGCTCGCCGCGGGCGGAAAGAACGATCTCATCGATGCCGAGTACCTGCTGTAGGTGCCGGCGGCTGTGTTCGTCACCGATATCGGGAGGAATGACGTGGCAGAGAAGAATTCCAGAGGCGCCTTGAATTCGATGCTTCTCCTGTGCGCGGCGGCGCTTGCGGCCGTCGCGATCGCGGCCTGCTCGCTCGTGCCGGGGAGCGCCGAGGGCGTCGCGAAGAAGATGCTTCGCGCGCACGGCGGCGCCGCGAAGCTCGCGCGCCTCGACAGCTTCGTCGGCAGGGGATTCATCAGGGACCTGAGCTCCAAGCAGGTGGCCAAGAGCTTCGCGTTCGACGTGTACCGCAAGGGGCAGCTTTACAAGCACGTGATCATGTCGGCTCCCGCCGGCAAGCTCACCAACGTCATCGTCCTCTCCTACGACGGCACGACGAGCCGCGAGTGGATGAACGGGAAAGGGACGAGGACGATCCCCTCCATGGAGTTCGGGATCCTCAAGTACCGGTTCCCCGACGTGATTCAATGGGCCCAGGGAGCGGACCGCAAGGGGGAGCGGCTTCCCCTCAAGAAAGGCGACAAGGACGTTCGGCTGCGCTACACGGCGGGGGAAGACGTCGTCACGCTCGCGGTCGACACGAAGACCTGGCTCCTCGACAGCGTCAAGGTCACGAATGCGAAGGACAGCTCGTTCGCCTTCAGCGAGCGCTACCAATACTACAGCGACGTCGACGGAATTCCGTTCCCCGAGGAATTCAGAGCGACGTACCAGGGCCAGGCCTACTACGACTATCTGCTCTCGACAATCGAGCTCAGGACCGATCTCCCCGACTCGCTTCTGCGCGTGAACGCCGCGGACAGCGCGGGGATCGCGAAGCGCGAGGCGCCGCCGGCGGCGCAGCCAAAGGTCAACGAGCCGCAGAAGGCCCAGAGGCCGGCAAAGGCCTCGAAACCGGCGAAATCGAAGGCCGGGAGAAGCTGATACGGCCCGTTTCGGCCCCGAATGGCCATCTCCGGAACCCCCGAAAAGGGTGCTTTGTGGCACGGTAGGTGCAACCGTATCCGTAGAGTACCGCGTGTGTGTAACCTATTGATTTTGTTGACGGGTTTTGGTCTAATGGCATTTCGGGGGTTTGCCCGGCAATGAAAACCACGCGGGAAAACGGGGAATTGGACGCCTCCGGGAGCCGGCGCGCAGAATCGATTCCGGTCAGGCGGTTCGCCGTGTACACGCTCATTCTCACCGTCGCCGCGCTTGCGACCGCATATCTCCTCTTTCACGTCCAGAAGGATCAGGCCGAACGCGTCGTCCGGGCGTCCGAGCTCGCCCAGGAGCGTCTCGACAGGTTCGTCGCCCAGGAGAAGGCCCTCGATGCGAGCGCCGTTTCCGTCCCCGCCGCGGAGGAAATCATCTCGCTGGAGACGGGGGAGCGTTACTCGAGCGAGGTCGCGATCGACACGATGACGGACGGCACCGGACCGGAGCGCGTCACGGTCACCGTGGGATGGGAAACGATCACGGGCCGTGCAAAAGTCCGGATGCACCGCGTGATCGACACGCCGGATCTCAAAGAAGCTCTTTCACATTGAAAAGCGAAGAGAATGCGTAGCCCGCTTTCGCGAGGTTTGCAGCGGCGCCCTCGTCCCTGTCGACGATCGTGAAGACGCCGACGATCGTTCCCCCGCCCGCCTCGATCGACTGCGCGGCCTTGAGGAGAGAGCCCCCCGTCGTCGCGACGTCCTCGAGGAGCACGACGCGCATGCCTTCCTTCAGATTTCCCTCGACGAGGCTCTTTGTGCCGTGGTCCTTCGTCTCCTTGCGGATGAGGAGCCCTTCCTTGTCGAGACCGCGCTGCGCGGCGAGCGTGAGAAGCGCGCCGATGATGGGGTCGGCGCCGATCGTCGGGCCCGCGAAGGCGTCGTACGGGAGCTTTTCGAAGCGGTCGAGGAGCAGCATCGAGGCGAGGTAGAGGCCGCGGGCGCTCAGGGTCGTCATCTTGCCGTTTATGTAGTAGCTGCTCTTTCGGCCGGAGACGAGGGTGAAGTCCCCCTTGAGAATCGAGCGTTTCTTGAGGATCTCCCTGAGCTCTTCTCTCTCGTTCATACGAGCTCCCTAGCCGGCCGCTATCATGACGCCGACCGTGATCTGGAAAAAGCGGGCGGTGCTCTGGCCCGTGTAGAAATGCACCAAATCGTCTCTGCCCGTTCCGACGAAGACGGCGTGGTACTTCGCGTTCGCGTCGAGCCAGAAGGAGTTTGCGAGCTTCACGAGAACCCCGGTTCCGCAGTAGAGCCCGAGGCGATTGTCCGTCATCTGGGCGTCGTAGAACCCCTGGGGAATGATCGCGTTCACGCTGTAGAGCCCGGGTCCCGCCTCGAAGGTCGACAGGACGCGGCCGTGCACCTTCGTGATGCCGACCATCCCGACGGTGATGGCGAAGATCTGGAGGTTCACGTCCGTGAGATTGAAGAACGCGAGGTTCTTGGTCTCGTCCAGCGAGGCGCCGAAGTTGTGCGAGGACAGCGCCACGTCGACCCCGAGCCAGTCGGCGATCCCGTGAATGAAATGAATCTCGAGCTCGCTCCCGTCGCCGAACTCCCTGTTGAGGGAGCCCGTCGTGATGAGGCCGCCGACGCGCACGCCGAGCACCTCGCGTCCCTTGAGGCTCTGGGCCTCGAGGGGGAGACTCCATGCGACGAGGGCGGCGGCGATCGTGATTGCGACGATGATCTTCGATAGCTTCATATATCGGAAAATAACATACAAACGCGGCGGCCGCTAAGGAAAATCTGTCCGTCCGGTCCGGCGCAGGGGCGCCGGCGCGGCGCCGGCGGGCGGCGGGCGGCGCCCCGGCGCTCCTCAGCGCGCCAGCACGAGCTTGGCCCGCGCGAGAATGCGGGGGCCGTCCTTTAGCACGGCGAAGTACACGCCCGAGGGGAGCGGCGCTCCGCCGCGGCCCACGCCGCTCCATCTGACCGCTGCGTCGCCGCGCCCGTTCGTCCGCGCGCCGAGATCGCACACGCCGCGTCCCGCGGCGTCGTATATGGAGACCGTGAGGTTCGCGTCGGGTACGCCGTGCACGGATATCTCGGTGGACGGGTTGAATGGATTCGGTCCGCAGACGATCCGCGGCGCTTCCAGCGCCTCGTCGAGGATGCCCGACCGGGCCCCGCTCGCGTCGAGATGTCTCTTCTCCTTGCCATGCCCCTGCGGTGTCGGTCCGACTGGCGGCGGAGGCGGGGAGACGCGGGTCATGCGTTCCTCGATTCCGTCGACGTTGATGTGGCCGAGGCGGGAGCCGCAGTTGTCGACGATCGTGAGGTAGACGGCCTTTCCCCTATACATGGAGAGATCCCAAATGCGCTCGTCCATGAGATCCCTGTCCTTTCCCGTCTCGCGGCAGAGAACCGCTCCCGTCGCCGCGTCGCAGAGGGCGACGTAGCAGGAGTCCGGGTAGGCGCCTCCCCCGACGAGGAGCCTCATCGAGAACCCCGTGACGGTGAATGTGGAGGATCGAATGGCGCCTCGCGCCGCCTCTCCCTGAACGGCGCCCGGCACGGTGCCCGTGAGGGGGCCGCCGAAGTCCTCATACGTCCCGATCCACCAGTCGCCCTCGAAGCCGACGAGGGTCGTGTCGTCCCCGCGGTACCGCGGATTGTCGCCGAACACCGGCTGGTGATCGAAGGCCGTCCCCCAGAGCACCGTCCAGCCGTCGAGGAGATTCGTCATCTTCACGCGGGGCGCGTCTCCGTCCCACACGAGGGAGTCGATCCGTATCGACGAGACGGGGCCGTCGACGCTCGAGTACGAGGTGTGGCGCGAGATAAGGTAGCGGTCGCCGCCGAGGTCGAGCACCTCGGCCGCGGCCCCACCGTCGATGATCGTGCGCTTCACGATGTCCCAACCCGACTGCAGCGAATCGGACGACATGTGCGAGACGCCGCCGACCGTCTCTTCGGTGAAGAAGAGGTGGTAGACGCCGTTTCGCTTCATGAGGAAGGGGCTTTCGAGCGCGTGCCAGCTGTCGTGCACATAGAGCGGCCCCGCGTCGTGCCAGGTGAAGTAGTCGTTCGATTGCGCCAGCGCGATCGCCCCGTGCCAGTCGCGCGTATGCGCCGTCTGAACGAGGTAGCAGGTTCCATTCTCCCTGAAGAAACCCGGGTCGCGGTAGTTCGACCAGTGGTGCTCGTTCCACGTGGTCCAGAGCGTGTCGCCGTGGAAGGGGGTGAAGAGGGCGTCGGAGGCCTTGTTCCACAGATACGGCACGTGGCTCATCGCGAGGCAGGTGCGCTGGGCGACCGAGTCGTTGACCCCGGTGTAGTACATGAGGTAGTACCCCGGGCCGTACGGATAGTAGACGACGGTCGGCGCCCAGATCATGAGGCTGTCCCAAGAGGCCGGGCCGGCGTGGAGGATGCTCGGATGGACCGTCCAGTGCCGCAGGTCCTGCGACGTCGAATAG
>JBEKAW010000196.1:0-4990 GCA_050015715.1 Candidatus Krumholzibacteriaceae bacterium | reverse complement strand
ATCCTTGTTGGAGCCGACGTCGATGCCGACCGTTTTCGATCCCGAGAGACGGAGCTGATAGGGCTCCGCCGCCCGTCGCTCCTCCTGCGGCTTGGCGGGCGGCGCCAGCGGCTCGAGCGGAAGCGGCGCTTCGCCCTCGGCGACGTGGGAGGCGAACACGGGAGCGAACGGGAGCGGGTACCGCGAGAATCTCACGACGAGACGCTCCCCGCCGGCGGCGCTCTTCACGAGAACGATCGAGCCCCGGAGCGTGTTGATCCGGTAATCGTTCCCGCGCGCGAGCGGCTTTCCATCGACCGTCACCGAGTCGCTCCCCGGGACGATAAACGGCATCCCGAGCTCCACGCGGGTCTCACCCGTCTTGAGAACGAAGACGCGGCGCTCCCTCGCGCGGTCAGGCGGCGCCGGAGCGCCGCTCGCGGCCGGGCCCCCGCGAGCGGCCGGGCAGCCGGCGACGCACACGGCGACAATCACGGCCAGGGTTCCAAACGAGCGCATCATTTGTCACGCGAGGAATTGAGCCTGTAGACGAGAATGGAGCGGGATTTAAGGTCCGCGACGTACAGCTTGCCGTTCCACCCGACGGCGGCCGCCGCGGGAGCGATCGCATTTCCCGCGAACGAGTCAACGGCGGTGACGTAGGTGCCGCCGGCGGAGAATACGGAGATCCTTCCGCCGTCGGGATCGCACACGAAGATCGCGCCCCCGGGACCGACGCTCACCGAGCGCGGCGAGACGAAGGGGACAGCCGCGGGAGGCTGCGCGGTGCCCTCGTAGCTGCCGGACGGCGAGAAGAACTGGAGACGGCGGCCTCCCGACTCCACGACGACGATCCCGCGCCCCGGCAGAAACGCGCCCTTCCTCGGCTCGTTGAAACGGCCCGCGCCCCATCCGAACTCCCCGATCGTGAGCTCGGGATCGAGGAGCGGGGTCCACAGGACCACCGTGTGGCTCGTGACATCCGCCGTGATGAGGCTTCCCCCGGAACCGGCCGTGACGGAGACGGGGCGCACATGGTCGAACTGATCGAACGCGATGAGAACGTCGAGGTAGGAGCCGTTCGCGTCGTAGCGCAGGAGACGGTTCCCGGAGTAATCGAGAACGAGGACGAACGATTCAAGCACCGCGACATCGATCGGGTAGAACGCGGGTTTGTCCGGCGGCTCCCCGAACTCGAGCGAGGCGCCGTCCGGGGCGTAGCGAAAGACCTTCCCCGCCATCGCGTCGGCGACGTAGACGTATCCCTGGAAATCGACGCCGACGCCGGTCGGCTCCCGCAGGTCGAGCGAGCCGAAACGGACGCCGGTCTCCTCGATACGGAGGGTGAGCGACGTATCCGGTTTCGGATGAAACGAAAGCGAATCCGCGGAACCGCGGATCTCCCGCGGGGCTTCGCCGGGGATACGGGCGCGCGTTTGGCCGTGCGGGAGCAGCAGGAGAACAATGAGCGGGATCACAAGTGCGCTTGCAGTGCGTTTCATCTGGCGCCGCCTGCCGGCCGGCCGGCCGTTCCTAGAAGGATCGCTGCACGTAGAGGGCCATGCCTCGGGGCGCGGGTTCGAAGCCGATCGACGTCTTTCCCTCGCCCGCCGCGGGACTCCCGTCCATCCGGGCGAGCCGCACCGCGTCCGCGGCGCTCACGATCCGGAGCGCGGCGAGGCCGAACGCCGAATAGAGCGCGACGCGGTTGGCGAAGCGGCTCCCGTCCCGCAGGCTGGCGTATCTGCCGTAGGAGCTCTCGTCCCGCCACGACCACCCCTCGTTCCCCGTGATCGCGCGCGCGCGATAGTAGGCGTCCATCGCCTCGACGTTGGGATAGTAGAGGTCGCGCGCATCCCGGCGCACGCTTTCGTTGTAGCCGCCGGGGCCGTCGCTCGCCAGGTACTCGCCGATCGTCTTGTAGTAGTCGTCGGAGTGATCGGTGCCCGTGACGCCGGCAAACACGACCGCGTACGACTTGTACGCATTCTCGCGGGAGTGGCCGGCCCACAGGAAGCCCGCGACCGATATCCAGCCGACCGCCTCGAGGCCGAGGAAGATCTTCGCGCGCAGGGTGTGCCCGAGACGCTGCTCCCCGAATCCCGGGAGCAGCAGGCTCGAGGCGCCGGCTTTCAGGGGAGAGACCCCGCCGGCGACCGCGGCGCTCGCGCCGGCCTCCCCGCCCGCCGAGGCGAGCGCGGCGTCGAGGCCCCCCATGTCCCGGGACCGCTCGAGGCGCAGCTGCGGCGGCCCCGTGCGAGCGCGGTCGAATACCGATTCAGCCCGCGCCGCCCGGGGAATGAACGGGATCGCGAGCGCGGCGATGAGCACGTACACGACTGTTTTTTTCAATGCGAATCCTCCGCTAGAAACGGCGCGTGATCTCGAGGGAAGGCGCCTCATCGTAGGTTTTGAACCTGAGCGACCATCCCTTGTCGGGATCGTTTCCCTTCGATATCCGGTACGCGAGCCAGCCCGTGTCGAGCATCGACACGACCCTGCTCACGAGAAGACCCATGAGGTAGTTGTCGCCGCGCAGGAGGTACCTGTCGCTGTCCCTGCGCAGCGACCAGTAGTACTGCCGGTGCGGCGTCCAGTACTGATAGTTGACGGCGTCGCCGAGATACGGCTTCGCGTCGTCCCACCCGAACGCGAAGGTGTTGTATTTCCCGATGTTTTCGTAGTACTCCTCCGTGCTGCTCTCGATCGGCGTGTAGATGAAAAAGTTGTACTGGCCCTGGCAGTGCTCGTTGTAGTACTGCCAGGAGTCGCACCCGCCGATGGCGGCGCAGCAGGGGTGATTCGCGAGGAACCGGCCGAGGCTCCAATGAGCCCCGGCATAGAGCTCGTAGTCGTGCTTGTAGTCTTTTCCGATTCTGTGATTGTGGAAGTATCCGTACCACATGTACGCGTCGAGACCCACGAACGCCGGCACGCGGGCAAGAGTCCAGTTGTCGCGCGAAGCCGTATAGCAGAGGAGCTCCCCCATCCCCGGAAGGATCCCCGAAGCGACAATCGCGAGCGCGGTTTTCTTCCCGCTCCAGGAGGCGCTTCCGGCCGGCCCGGCGGAGACCGCCGTCCCCGCGGAGAAAGAGACCGTCGGCATCTCGAGCCGCGTTCCGTGGTAGGCGAGACGCTCGCCGAGGCGAAGCTCGCCGACGCCCGCGAATTCCTCCCCCGCCTGAAACACGGACGTCGCCACGCCAGGTCCCGCGGTTCCGGCGGAAAGCTCCCGGACTTCGACGCTGATCGAGGCGCGCGGCGAGGGGCCCGGTAGCAGGAGCACTGCCGCGACGCAGAGAAGAAAGGAAAAACGACGCATACGACCCTCCACGCTCAACGCACGACGGCAAACTTGCGATTCGCTTCGATCCGGCGCCCCTCCGACGTGATCACGAGCCGGCACAGGTACACCCCCGAAGCCTTGTCCTTCATCGAGACGACGAACTCGTCCTCGCCTCCGGTCATCTGCTTGTCCCGCTCGAGAACGAGCTCGCCCGCGAGTGTCAGTATCTCGAGATGCGCCGTCCCCTCGCGCGGGGCGGCGAAGTGAAATCCGATTCTATCACCCCTCGAGGGGTTCGGGTAAACGACAAAATCCCCCCGCTCCGCGAGCCATTTCCCCGCCGAGCCGCTCGCCGTCGAGCGGGGCGCCCACGCGGTCCTCGAGTCGTCTCCCCACAGCGTGAGCCATCCTCCGCCGGCGGCCGGCGCCTCCCTCCACTTCGCGAGCGGGCCATCCCGAACGACGAGGCAGGGGACGCTTCCCCCCTCCCATATGTCGATCGCATGATCCATCGGACCGCTCACCTTCCGGGGATAATCCCCGAGAAGCTCTCCCGAACCGCGCACGAGGTACAGGAGACCTCCGTCGCTCCCCGCGACAACGACGCCCTCGCTTCCCCACCCGAGAACGGTCGGCGGCGTCCCGACGCGCGCCTCCCACGGGAGCGCACGGAAAGAGTTCAGGTCTCGCGGCCAACCGGTCAGATTCGCTCCCGATGGACCAATCGCATAAATTGAACTCCCATCGGAGTATACGAGATCGAGGTACGAGTCGCCATTCAAATCGAAAAGTGCGGGGGGCGCGGCGACGGTCCGTTCCCGGTGTCTATCCGAGATGACGCCTCGCGAGCCGCAGCACAGGATGCGCCCCGTGAGCCGGCACGCGACGTAGACTTCGTCCCCCTCCTGTTCCGGAACGATGTCTCCCCCGACGAGGTAGACGCCTCCCTCGACGTCGTCGGCATCGAGAAGAAGGCGCTGGGGATACCCGCTTGCGTAGCCGAAGGCATCCCCGGATTGTCCGGGAAAGAGGCTCAGCTTGACGAGCCATGCGCGCAGCGGATCCGTGTCTCCGACAACCAGGAAGAGGCCGGTGCCCTCCCCCCCCGTCTGGGAAACGACGATGTTGCTGATGACGTGATTCGACAGGAAAAGGGGGCTTCCGCGCGACTCGACTCCCGAAGGTCCGATGAGGTGAATGCGGCTGCTCCCGTCCACGGCCGCCACGAAGCTCTCGCCATCGCGCGAGAACACGACGGGGTGCGAGACGAACGATCCCGCGATGAACGCGGGCCACCCTTCGAACTCGTCCCAATCTCCGACCTTGATCTTGTGCAGGTATCCGTCCCTGTCGCCGGCGACGATCCCGTCCGGTTCGCCGCTCCCGCTGCGAGGCGCGAGCGCCGGAAGCGTGACGAACGGCTTTCCGATGGAGAAGACCGGTGTATCCGTACCGGCGAGCCAACCCCGGCCGAGCGCGTCGATGACGAGGAGACCGCCGTCCGGCAGGATGATCGATCCCGTTTCCGCCGCGCCGCCCCTATCGGGGATCCTCCTCGACGCCTTCACGTCCCGCACCCGTGCGTCGAAACTCATGAGCGTGTCCCGCGACGAGATGCGATCGATCCGCACCCCGGTCGGCACCCTCCACGTGCTCCATGCCGCGGGGAGCGTCGAATCGGAGAGAACGGTGGCGTTCCCGGTGTAGTACGCGTCCCCGAACCAC
>JBEKAW010000195.1:0-5035 GCA_050015715.1 Candidatus Krumholzibacteriaceae bacterium | reverse complement strand
GAGTACATTGCGCGATCGGCCGCGCCCGAGCGGTACGCGACGTAGCTCGTCTCGAGCGCGCGGCGCGGCATCGCGTAGAAGAGACGCGCTTCGAGGTTCGCTCCGCCGTAGGTGACGAGCGCTCCCTCGAAGGTGAGATCGGGACCGAGCTCCTCGAGGCTCTCCACGAGGAGCGTCCCCGCGGCGGCGCCGCCGCAGCCGCACCCCGTGTCTCCGCCGATGCGGGGGCTGTCGTCCCAGTCCCAGCGCATGAGCGTGAGCGGCGTCATGTGCAGAGAAAAGTAGCCGAGCCTCGCGCTGAGCCGCGCGGCCTTTACTCCCACGAACGCGCTCCCCCACTCCGAGCCGAGATACTCCGGGCCGGACTCGAGCACCTTCTCCCCCTCGTTACTGATCCGGAGAAGAGCGCCCGCGCGCAGATGCGGCGCGAGCCGCCCCGATGCCTCGACCTCGACGCGGTACTGCACGCTGCTCCCGGGATTCACCGGCTCTCCGTAGATCCCGGCTGCATCCGGCCCGCGCGCGTCGATCGCGAGCAGCCGGATGCGCTCGAGCCCGCGATACGAGAAGCCGGCGCCGTTTTCGGCGGCGCGCGCATCTCGCGGCGTTCCACCGGCCCCCGCGGGCGCGGGACCGGGAGAGGCGAGCATCTCCTCCATCGCCGCCCCGACGTCCCCGGAAGGATCGAACCGCGCGGCGCGGATGCGGCCGTCCCCCGCTCCATCCACGAGGAAGACGGCGAACGTTTCGTGCGTAACTCGATAGCTCGCCGACACGGCGCCGCCTGCGTCGCGCGCCTGCGGGAAGGTGATGCCGTTCGATTCTATCACGCCCTGAGCCGCAAGAAGATCCCCGTCGTCGGCGTTGATGCCGAGGACGGCGATATCCTCGCCGCCGTACATGCGATAGAAGCGCTCGCATCCGAGGAGCGCCTCGGCGCAGCGCGGGCAGAGGGTGTGCCAGAACACGAGAAACACTTCACGGTGCTTCGAAACGAGCTCGCTCGAGCGCACGCTCCCCGCGCCGTTCAGAAGAGAGAGCTCGAACGGAGGCGCCGTTTCCCCTGGCTCCGCCCCGAGGACGCGCGGTCCGGGCATCGCGAGCCCCGCGGCGATCACAAGACCCGCGCAGAATCGAACACTCCTGCTCACGGGCGCCTCCCTCCCTCGCGTCCGCTTCGTTGAAAGTCTCATACCGCGACAGTATATCCGGATCCCGGACAATCGGGAATCTGTTTTCCGGGCGCGGGGAAAACCGGTTTTCCTTGACCGGGGGAGCAGAAACTATTATATGAGTATGTGAGAATATGAAGAAAGGGGCCGGCATGCGCGGACAGGAGAGTCGATTTCCATTCGAGCTCGTCGCGAGACGCCTCAAGGCGCTCGCGGACTGCTCCCGGCTCTCCGTCCTTCAAAGTCTCTGCGACGGAGAGAAGAGCGTCACGGAGCTCGTCGAGCGGACGGGGCTCGGACAAACGAACGTATCGAAGCATCTCCGCATTCTCAAGGCGGACGGGTTCGTTCTCGCGCGGAGAAACCGGCGGAACATCATATATCGCGTCTCGGGGACGCTTCACGAGGAGATATGCACGCTCATCTGCCGGTCGATGAAGGAGAAGGCCACGGCCGACAACCGGCAGCTCGAGCGCTACCTGGATCGAAGACGCGCGCGAAAGGCGGGATAGCGACAATGGTAAAGGTACTTATCTTCCTTGCCGTCTGGATCATCGTCATGATGTTCCTTCTCCCCCGCCTCGGCGTGTCCACCTGAATGAATCAGACCTGCGGGACCGGGGACCGGTCCGCACGCGAAAAGCGCGATCCCGGAACGGGGGACAAGAGGTAGGCGCGATGCCCATCTTCGAATACGAATGCAGAGCCTGCGGGCGACTTTTCGAGGAGCTCGTCATGAGCTCGTCCCAGGAGGTCGCCTGCCCCGCATGCGGCTCGGCGGACATCGACAAGCTCATCTCGGCGATCGCGAAGAGGTGCCGGGGATGCTCCTCGTCAGGCGGCGCCTCGTGCGGCCCCACCTGAGGCGGCTGCTGATGCGGCGGTCCGCCGCATCGCCACACACGACAAAGCCCGGGAGCGCGGTGCGTCTCCCGGGCTTTTATTTCTGGTAGCCCCTAGGGGAGTCGAACCCCTGATTCTTGGCTGAGAACCAAGCGTCCTAACCACTAGACTAAGGGGCCACGCTGTCGTTCTGGCTGGGGAGGAAGGAGTCGAACCCTCATAAACTGATCCAGAGTCAGTTGTCCTGCCATTAGACCACTCCCCAATGGCTTTGAGAAATTATACAATAAGCCTCAGGAAATCAACCCCATTCTCGGGAAATTCATTTCGCGCCTATGGCCGCGGCGGCGCGGAGCCGTTCGACCGTCTTCGCCTTTCCGAGCAGCACGATGACCCAGAATATGTCGGGCGAGACGGTCCTCCCCGTGAGCGCCACCCGGGACGGATGGATGAGCTCCCCCGACTCGAGGGAGAGCCGGTCGGCGAGGGCGCGAAGCGTTTCCTCGACGGAGGCGCGGTCGAAATACTGGAGCTTCTCGTACTCGTCCGCGAGCGCCGCGAGCCTCGATGAGGCCTCCTTCGTCGCCAGATGATTGCGAACGGCGTCTTCGTCCCGCGCGTAGTCGTCGCGGTAGAAATAGCGCATGAGATCGGGAACGTCCTTGAGAAGCTTGAGCCTGTTGCCGAGGGCGTCGATGATGAGGGCGAGGCGCGGGATCTCCTTCGCGTAGACGCGATCCGTGCCGTCGACCGTCTCCGGGCGCAGAGGCTCCTTCCCCGCTATGAGCTTGAGATCGACGGGGCGCGAGAGATCCACCTCGAACGACGAAGGAAAGACTCCCTCCTTCTCGAGGACCTCGTACGCGAGCTCCACCTTCCTGTTCAAGGGGAGCATCTTGAAATGCTCCGCGTTGATCCATTCCATCTTGCCCACGTCGAAGACGGCCGGGTTGCTCGAGACCTTCTTGAGCGTGAACGCCTCGATGAGCGCCTTGAACGTGAAGAGCTCGCGTTTACCGTCGTACGCCCATCCGAGGAGAGCGAGGTAGTTGACCATCGCCTCGCTCAGGTAGTACCGCTCGCGGTACGCGTCGATGGAGGTCGCACCGTGGCGCTTGCTGAGCCTCGTGCGGTCCTGCCCGAGAATCATCGGAAGATGCGCGAACTTCGGGACCTTGTAGCCGAGCGCGCCGTAGAGGTGCACCTGCCGCGGCGTGTTCGATATGTGGTCGTCCCCCCGGATCACGTGGCTGATCTTCATGTGCGCGTCGTCGACGACGACCGCGTAGTTGTACGTCGGTCTCCCGTCGGACTTGATGAGAACGAAATCGTCGAGATCGACGTTCGCGAAGCTGAAGTCCCCCCTCACGACGTCCCGAAACCGCACATCCCCCTCGAGCGGCATGGCGAACCGTATGACGAATGGAATCCCCTTCGCGAGCCGCTCCTCGACGTCGGGGGGAGTCAACGCGCGGCACGTGCCGGCGTATTTCGGGGGGAGCTTCTTCTCGTCCTGCTCGACCCTCCTCGCCTCGAGCTCCTCGGGGGTGCAGAAGCAGCGGTAGGCCTTCCCCTCGCGGATGAGCCGGTCCGCCTCCGAATGATAGAGAACGCCCCGCGCCGACTGCAGGTACGGTCCGTAGTCGCCGCCGATATCCGGCCCTTCGTCCCATTCGAGCCCGAGCCATCTGAGACCGCGCAGAATGCCCTCGTAGGAGTCGCGCGTCGAACGCGCCGCGTCCGTATCCTCGATGCGGAGCACGAACACGCCGTTGTTCTTGCGCGCATAGAGATAGTTGTAGAGCGCGGTCCGCGCCCCCCCGACGTGGAGATGCCCCGTCGGGCTCGGCGCGAAGCGCACCCGGATCACGTCCTCGTGCTTCTCGATCAGATCCATCATCCCACCCGGGCGCCGCTACCGGTCGACCCGTACCTTGTCGATGAGGGCGTCGTACGTGACTCCGAAGGCTCCTTTGCTCGCCTCGTCGAGGCTCTTGCCCTCTTTGAGCCGGTCGAAGAAGGAGAGAACATTATCCATCGAGTGCATCGTGAGCAGCTTGTCGAGCATCCGGTAGCTGGCGTAGTACGCGACCCGCGAGTCCTCGCGGTCCTTTTCCGCCCCGATCGCGCTCTCGATCGCCGCGGGGGAAGGATTCATGTTTCGCCCGTCCTTCTCGGCCTCGGGCATCTGGATCTTGAGTATCTCGACCTCGCCCGCAAGGCGGCTCGCGAGCGCTTCCTTGAGCCAGAACGGCGATTTCCCCCCCGAACGTTTGTTTATCGCCGCCTGCGCGATGCGGTTCGTGATTCCCTGTTCGGCGATCATGCGCTTCAGCATGATGTCGAGAGGCTCGAAGATGATCGTGTCCCCCTTGACGAACCCGTAGCACCACCATTCCTTGCGCGTCATGAGAAGATACTCGTCGAGATCGGCCGCGCCGACGATGACGAGCTTGCCGTCGGCGGGCCGGGCAATCTCCTTCGTGACCTTCTCGTACGCGTCCTTGGCGAAACCGAACGTCTTGACGGCGACGAAGCGCGCGATCTCGGACGACGGATAGTGGAGCTCGATCTGGGCGTTCGCCATGACGCCGCCGTTCGTGACGTGATACGTGTCCACGGTCAGATGATATCCGACGATGGGACTCAGGAGCGAATCGGGGAGGCGAAACGCCTCCTTGCCCTGCGTATGCTGCTTCGCGCCTTTCCCGCAGCCCGCGGCGAGCGCGATGACGAGGAGCGCTCCGATGATACCGAATCTTCGCATCATGTTCCTTTCTTCCCGCACCCGCGCGATCCGGCGGCACCCTCGACGATCGCGCGAACGCGCCTTCCGGCCGTTTCAATGAGAAGTTTCCGTTCCCTGTCCCGCAGAGCGGCAAATTCGGCGCCCCCCGCGCGATTCTCGTCGAGCCACGCTCTCGCGAAAGAGCCGCTCTCGATTCTCTCGAAGAGGATCTCCATCCTCCGCTGAACTCCGGCGTCGATGAGGTCCTCGCCGAACTTGAGGCTCCCGTACG
>JBEKAW010000194.1:0-5044 GCA_050015715.1 Candidatus Krumholzibacteriaceae bacterium | reverse complement strand
CGCGGGTCCAGCTGAGGCGCAGACTGTTCTGCGACATCTCGAGACCGCTCGTCGCGACGCCGCCGGCGTTCGCGGCCTTGCCGAGACCGTAGAGAATCTTGGCCTCGAGCCGTTCGCCGCGCTCGCGGCGCAGCCCCGTCCGGGCCGACGCCTGAGTCCAGGGCAAGTACACGACGCCCTGGTCGATCCTCGAGTCGGCGACCTTGATGAAGCCGGCAAGGTTGGCGCCGTTCACGTAGTTGATGAACTTGCCGTCCTTGCCGTGCTCGACGCACTGCTCATGAATGGCCTTCATGATGCCGTGCAATCTCTTGTCGACCTCTTCGCGGGTCCAGCTGAGGCGCAGACTGTTCTGCGACATCTCGAGACCGCTCGTCGCGACGCCGCCGGCGTTCGCGGCCTTGCCGAGACCGTAGAGAATCTTGGCCTCGAGGTAGACCTCGATCGCTTCCGGCGTGCTCGGCATGTTGGCGCCTTCGGAAACGCAGATGCAGCCGTTCTTCACGAGCGTCTTCGCGTCCTCCGCGTTGACCTCGTTCTGGGTCGCGCAGGGGAGCGCTACGTCGCACTTGACGCCCCACGGGCGCTTGCCGTCGAGGTACTGTGCCTTCGGGAACTTCTTCGTGTACTCGCTGATGCGACCGCGCTTGACGTTCTTGAGATCGAGAACGTACGCGAGCTTCTCCGCGTTGATGCCGGCCGGATCGTGGATCGTGCCGCCCGAGTCGGAGAGCGTGACGCACTTCGCGCCGAAGTCGTTGCACTTCTCGACGGCGTACTGGGCCACGTTGCCCGAGCCGGAGACCGTCACGGTCTTGCCCTTGATCGAATCGCCGCGGGTCTTGAGCATCTCTTCGGCGAAGTAGACCGTGCCGTAGCCGGTCGCCTCGGGCCGGATGAGGCTTCCGCCCCACTTGACACCCTTGCCCGTGAGAACGCCCGTGAACTCGTTGCGGAGCTTCTTGTACATCCCGAAGAGGTAGCCGATCTCGCGGCCGCCCACGCCGATGTCGCCGGCCGGGACGTCCGTGTCGGGGCCGATGTGGCGGAAGAGCTCGCTCATGAACGACTGGCAGAACGCCATGACTTCATTGTCGCTCTTTCCCTTCGGATCGAAATCGCTCCCGCCCTTGCCGCCGCCCATGGGGAGCGTCGTGAGCGCGTTCTTGAACACCTGCTCGAAGGCGAGGAACTTGAGAATGCTCAGGTTCACCGACGGATGGAAGCGAAGGCCGCCCTTGTAAGGGCCAATGGCGCTGTTCATCTCGATACGGAATCCCCTGTTGACCTGAATCTCGCCCTTGTCGTCCACCCAGGGCACACGGAACATGAACATGCGCTCGGGCTCGACGACTCTCTCGAGGATCATGTGTTTCTGATATTTGGGGTTCTTCTTGATGAAGGGCATGAGAGAGCTGACGACCTCGAATACGGCCTGATGGAACTCGGGCTGATTCGGATCACGCGCCTTTACCTTCTCCATGAAGGCGCCGACTGCATCTACTGGCATACTCGCCTCCTTCTCAGGGAAACCCTGAAGATGAAAAACGCCCTTTCGGGCACTCCTGAAAGTTAAGAGCAAGCGGCAGAACCTGGCCGGTTTTTGGCTTAAAGAGAATATAGATTTGACGCCTGGGGTGTCAAGGCCCTTTTTTCGATTCCTGAATTTTTGCCTTAAAATTCATTTGAAAACAGCCCCTTTTGGGATATATTAGGGACTAATATCAATGGTTTTATGCCGGTTTTGGGCATTTGGCACTCACGGACAAGAGGTGGTCTGATGATTATTGGCGTTCCAAAAGAGATCAAGAAGGCCGAGTACCGGGTCAGCCTGCTCCCGGTCGGAGCCGAGACCCTGCGCAAGCACGGACACAAGGTGCTCGTCGAGAAGGGCGCGGGCGTCGGAAGCGGCTTCCCCGACTCCGAGTACCGGGCGGCGGGGGCCACTATCATCCCGTCGGCCAAGGAGATATTCCGCAAGTCCGACATGATCATCAAGGTCAAGGAGCCCATGCCGGAAGAGATCAAGATGATCCGCAAGGACCAGATCATATTCACGTACTTCCACTTTGCGTCGAGCAAGCCCCTCACGAACGGCATGATCAAGTCCGGCGCCGTCTGCATCGCCTACGAGACGATGGACGATAACGGCAAGCTCCCGCTCCTCATTCCGATGAGCGAGGTCGCCGGGCGCATGGCGATCCAGGAAGGGGCCAAGTATCTCGAGCGCCCGACCGAGGGCAGGGGCGTTCTTCTCGGCGGCGTGCCGGGCGTGGAGCCCGCGCAGGTGGTCATCCTCGGCGGCGGGGTCGTGGGCACCCACGCGGCGAAGATGGCGGCGGGCCTCGGGGCGAAGGTCACGATCCTCGACATCAGCCTCGACAGGCTCCGCTACCTGAGCGACATCCTTCCGGCGAACGTGACGCTCCTCATGTCGAACACGGCGAACATCCGCAAGATGCTGGCACGGGCCGACCTCCTCGTCGGCGCGGTCCTCATCCCGGGCGCGAAGGCCCCCCGCCTCGTCACGCGGTCGATGCTCAAGCTCATGAAGAAGGGCTCCGTGATCGTCGACGTCGCGGTCGACCAGGGGGGCTGCATCGAGACGATTCACGCAACCTACCACACGAACCCGACCTACATCATCGACGGCGTCGTTCACTACGGCGTCGCCAACATGCCGGGCGCCGTGTGCAGGACCTCCACGATGGCGCTCACGAACGCCACGCTCCCCTACGCGATCCAGATCGCGGACAAGGGGTACGTCAAGGCCGCGCGCACCAACAAGACCATCTGGACCGGCATCAACATGATCAAGGGAAAGGTCACGGACGAGCCGGTGGCGAAGGCGTGGCGCCTGAAGTACACGCCGCTCGAGCAAGTGCTGCCGAAGAAGTAGACCGAACGTCCGGTATTCGGTTGCCTTACGAATGAAAAGCCCCCCGATGTCCGATCGGGGGGCTTTCTATGTCATTAGTGTCCCGTCGCTGCCGCTTACCTCTTCAGCAGCGCCGCCATCTCCCGCACCGCCTGCTCGATCCCGACGAACATCGCCCGCGAGATGATGCTGTGGCCGATGTTGAGCTCCTCGATCTCGCCGATCGCGACGATCGGCCCGACGTTGTGGTACGTGAGACCGTGCCCGGCGTGCACCCGGAGGCCGTGCTTCGCCGTGGAGGATGCCGCGTCCCGGATCGCCCGGAGCGTCCGCTCCGTCTCGGCGCGCCCCGCGTTCGCGTACTCGCCCGTGTGGATCTCGATCGCGTCGAAGCCGAGCTTCGCGGCTTCCTTGATCTGCGCCTGGTCAGGGTTGAGAAACGCGGCGACCTGGATCCCGCCCTCCTTGAGCGCCTTGAGAATGGGGATGACGCGATCGCTCACCTTCGAAAGGTCGAGGCCCCCCTCGGTCGTCACCTCTTCGCGATTCTCCGGAACGAGGGTCACCGAGTCGGGCCGGAGCGCGAGCGCGATCTCCTGCATCTCGGTTGTCGCGGCCATCTCCATGTTGACGCGCGTCTGGGCGAGCTCGCTGATGAGGCGGGCGTCGCGGTTCTGGATGTGCCGGCGGTCCTCCCGCAGGTGAAAGGTGATCTGGTCGGCGCCCCCGTGCTCCGCCACCATCGCGGCGGTCACCGGATCGGGCTCCGTCGCCTTTCTCGCCTCGCGGAGCGTTGCCACGTGATCGATATTGACGCCAAGCCTGATAGTGCTCAAAGGTCTCCTCCTTCTGCCATCGCGACGTTGTGCCGCGCGATCATCTGTGAAATCGTCAGAAAATCTATCCCCTGCTTTCTCGCCTCGTCGATCATCCACCGCAGGTCGTCGAGCGACTGGCTCTTCACGTGCATGATCCCGATCGCCGAGCCTCTGTTCGCCGCGATCGAGAGAAGCTTCTCCATGTTCTCGCGCGTCTCCCCCTCGGTGCGGTCGAGGAACAGGTCGTTGCTCGCTTCCGTGGCGCCGACCTCTTTCGCGACTGCCCGGGCGACGGAGTGCGGCGTCGTCATGCTGTCGAAGAAGAAGATGCCGCGAGCCTTGCAGATGCGCAGCACGGTCTGCATGACCTTGCGGTCCGCGGTCGCCTTCGAGCCCATGTGATTGTTGATCCCGATCACGCCGGGGGTCGTGAGTAGCGCTTTCGCGACGGCCTTCTCGATATCCTTCGGCTTCATCGACACGCGGATGAGCGGGATGTCCCCGCTGTCCCACCCTTCCTTCTCGGCCTCCATCGGGAGGTGGCAGAGAACGTCCTTTCCCGCCTCGACGGCCTCCTGGCACACCTTCTCCGAGTACTTGAGCCCCGGTATGACGGAGATCGTGAGCGGCACCTCCAGACCGAGAAACTCCTTCACGAGCGAGTTGTTGAAGAAGCCGAAGTCGTCGACGCATATGGCGACGACCGGCGTTGGGCGCTGCTCGTTTCTCGCGAAGTGCTCGCGCTCGGAGCCCTTCCGGATAATGCACCGCTGCGTGACGAGGCGCCGCGTGCCTATCTCCATCGTGATGATCGTGCCGTCCTTCCCCTCGAGACAGGAGCGCACACGGCCGCCGATCTCGCGGACTGCCTTCGACAGCGCGACGTTGATCTGGACGAGGGAGGCGTCGCTCGGCGTCTCGGCCCGGATGATCGTAACCGGGTGAACGGAGCCGGGTTCATCGACACTCGAGATCTTCATACGATCGCTCGTCACGGCGTAGCGCTTGAGCGTCGTGACGATCCGGTTCTCCATGGCGCCCTGAACGGGCCCGAACCGGCTCTCGGCGCCCGCGTCCAGAAGGAATACCCTTCCCCCATCGGTTTTGAAATAGCGGTAGGCGCCGAGTGCGGCGATGAAGACGAGGCAGAGAACGCCCGCGACGATCAAGAGGCGCCTGGAGCTATCTGATTTGCCTTTCGCCATAGTAAAACAGCCTCCGCCGGTGCGCGTCCGGTCGGCGCCGGCGACCCGAGCATAGACACTATAGGGGCGGCGCCGCTTCAAAGTCAAGGAGCGGCAACAGCGCGGCGCGGCGGAGAGACAAAAGAAAAGCCCCCTGCGGGAGG
>JBEKAW010000193.1:0-5059 GCA_050015715.1 Candidatus Krumholzibacteriaceae bacterium | reverse complement strand
TACTGGAACTGCCACACGAGCGGCGCCTTTCTCACGAACATGTTGCTCGGCGGGTACTGCTCGCGGCGCAGGTGGTAATGCATCGCGTCCCACGTCTGCGGATTGACCATGTTGATGGCCGGGTTGAAGTGCGCCCTGATGTACATGTACAGATGCACCGATATTCCGAGCGCGAGAAGCCCCATCGCAACGAGCGCGAAGCGCCCCTTCTTCACCGTGCTCCACGCGACGAGCACCGCGAAGATCGCAAGCCCCGCTATCGTCACGCCAGACGACTTGTAGAGCGTCATGTCCCCGAGAATCACGGCGAATCCGAACGTGTATATGATGAGCTCCGCGTTGCCGAACGCCTTCTCCTTCACGAGCAAGAAGAGGAAGAAGATCCCCCCGAACACGAGAACCGTGCCCAGATGAAAACCGATGCCGAGGGCGAGCAAATAGATGATGAGGAACACGAGACCGCGCGACCGCGCCCGTTCGAGCCGCTCCTCTTCGGGCGACGGCCCCGGGCCCGCCGCGGCGTTCCCCTGCCGCCGCAGGCGCCCCGCGGGGTTCTCGTACCACTCGAGCGCGAGCAGCGTGCAGAGCCCCATGACGAACGCGTTGAGCGCGTACACCTCCGTCTCGGTCGAGTCGAGCCAATGCGTGTAGGAGAACGCGAAATAGAGAGCCCCCGTGAACGGCCCCGCATAGGTCATGAAGCGGGCGAGACCGCCCTTCAGGCCGGGGTACATGAGCCGCAGCACCCGCACCGCGATGAGAAAGCCGAGGAGCACGGCGAACGCCCCGCACAGGGCGGAGAACAGGTTGACCCTCGCCGCGGCGTTGAGCGGAAGCGGCAGCATCGTGAAGACCCTCCCCACGAGCGTGAAGAGGGGCGTGCCCGGCGAGTGCGGTATCCCGAGGATATAGGCGGTCGCGATGAACTCCCCGCTGTCCCAGAACACGAGGGTCGGGGCCATCGTGACGACGTACACGACAATGGCGACGAGGAATATCACGAGAGCGAGGAGGCGGTGGAGCGTCTTTTCAGACATCGCGTTGTACCCCGTGCGGCTCTTCCCGGCGCGCGCGCTCGAAGTGCCGCTGAAAGAAGTAGAATCCTCCGAGCAGGCTCACGACGACCATGATCGCGTACGTTATGAGCTCCATGAGAAGCGCCTGCTCCTTCGAAAAACCGATCTGGGTGAAAAGAAGAATCCCCGCTCCCTCCCGGACGCCGAGGCCGTTTATCGAAATCGGGAGAATCATGATGAGGCTCAGGAGCGGAACGAACACGTAGAACTGCAGGAAGCCGAGCGGCGTGACAGAGATGCCCAGCGCCTGCGCCACGAGGATGTGCGTCACGACGCGAAGGAACTGCACACCCACGGCGAGCACGGTGAGCTTGGCGAGCAGCGTCCGGAGGCGCCGGTACCCGCCGAGGTGCCGGAATATCGTCTCGAAGCGGCCGCCGAGCCCCCAGATCGTGATCTTCCCGAAGAGGCTCCGCACGGCGCGCGAAAGACGCCTGTTCATGATGAGCGCGACGACCGGGGCGACGCATCCGGCGAATATGACGATATAGAGGCCGAGATTGTAGAGCCCCGGGCCGGCGAGGAGAATGAAGGAGGCGGCGAGCGCGAGAACGCACAGCCCCGCGATCCCGATGACCCTGTCGAGCATCGTGACGGCGAACACCTGGTAGGGGTCGTTCCCGACGCGGGCGACGTCGTAGATCTTCATGACGTCGCCGCCGACGCCGGCGGGAAGGAAATTGTTGAAGAATATCCCGACGAAATAGACCTTGAACGTCTTCGTGAAGGGGAGCACGATGCCTCCCGCCTTGAGGAGGAGATGCCACTGGCAGGCTCCCATGATGACGCTCGCGAAGAAGATGGCGGTCGCGAGCACGAGCTGCAACGGGCTCACGCGGGCGAGATTCGAGAGGAGATTGGCTGGCGAGAGCTTGTAGAAGAGAAAAGCGATGAGGCCGACGCTCACCGCGACCTTGACGACCTGTATGAGGATCCTTCTCTCCCGCACGGAACGGCCCCTTCCTTACCGCTCGACGACCCGTTCGAGAAGCTCGAGCGTCTCCCGCGCGCAGCGTTCCCACGTGAGCTCCTTGACCCGCTCGAGGGCGCCCCTGCTGAGTCTCTCCCAGAGCTGTCGGTTCTCGAGGATCATGAGCGACTTCGCCGCGAATGCGGCTTCGTCCCCGTAGGGGACGAGGAACCCCGTTTCGCCGTCGCGCACCGAATCCCTGAGCCCCGGACGGTCGCTTGCGACGACGGGCAGCCCGCACGCGTTCGCCTCGACGACGGTGAGCCCCCACCCCTCCTTGGGGCTCGGATTGATGAGGAGATGCGCCCGGTTCAGGTACTCGACGAGCGCGTCGCCGGTCATGAATCCGAGAAACCGCACCGATTCGCCGAGACCGAGCCGTTTCGCCTCCGCCTCGAGCGCCGGCCTGTGCGGGCCGTCGCCGATGATCGCGAGCCGCGCCGCGGGGAGCCTCTCGCGGATCCCCCTCATCGCCCCGAGCGCGACCTCGACGCTCTTGTAACGCCGCAGTCGCCCGAGGTGCACGATCGTGGGCTCGGCGAACCGCTCGAGCCCGAGGCTCCGGTAGCGCTCGTGGTCGAGTCCGCAGAGAACGACGTCGATGCGTTCCTGGGCGACGCCCCGCGCGGCGAGATCGTCCTTCGTGCTCTGGCTGATGACCATGAAGCGATTGCGCCTGAACACGAGCGGAATCAATCGCTCCATCAGAACGACGTACGTTCCCACGAACGCGTTCGCCTCGCGGAAGACGGTCGTCCCGAACAGGTGCGGTACGACGGGAACGACTTTCGTCGACGTGACGAGCGGCATGAAGAACGGCAGCTTGTTGATGTCTTCGAGCACGACGTCGTACGTCTGGTGCATGAGGTGCTTGCGCGCGAAGAGCGCGAGCGTCCAGTTCGCGTCGTACCAGTGGCCGCGCCTGAGAATCCTGATGCCGTCGATCGTCTGCTCCCTCGCGCAGCCCGGCCACCCCGCGGCGATGAGGGTCGCCTCGTGCCCCCACCCGACGAAGCGCGCGAGGATCTCGTGGAGATGGACCTCCGCTCCCCCCGCCTCGGGATTGCCGATATCACGCCAGTTCACGGCGAGCACACGCATCGTTCATCCGTTCCACGCGGGCACCCGGCGGCGCCGCGATCATTCCTTCCGCGCGATCGTGCCGACGACGCCCGTCGTGTAGAGCGCGAAGCGTTTCCGGAGAAGCGCCTCGCGAAGTCCGCCGAATGCGTTCCCGAGCGCCGTGAAAACGCGCGGATACATCGGGAGCTTCACGCCGGCGCGGATAAGCCCGCGCCGGAGCATCCGGTACCATATCGGCGGATTAAACCATTCGCCGTAGCTCGACACAATCGAAAAGGAGTGGGCCCTGAGCAGTCGCTCGAGCTCGCCGACCGAGTACTCCCGCTCCCACCCGGCGAACCAGAGGCGGAGCGCGATGAGAATGTGTTTGACGACGGTGTAGTAGTGCCAGCGCTGCGGAACGTCGACGAGGATGTAGCCGCCCGGCTTGAGAACGCGGGCGTTTTCAGCGATGAGATCGCCGGGGTTCCGGAAATGCTCGAGGAGCCCCTGGTGAAAGACGACGTCGAACGTGCCGTCGGCGAACGGCAGCGCGAACGCGTCGCCGCAGCAGACGGCGAGCGCGCCGGCCTCCGGCGCCTGGGCCTTGATGAGCCGCAGGCTCGGGATGCTGTAATCGAGCTCGACGACTTCGGCGCCGCTCCCGGCCAGCAGGATCCCGTCCCTCCCGGAGCCCGCGCCGACCTCGAGTACGCGCATTCCGGAGACGGCGGCCGCGCGCGCGATGCGCCCGGCGACCCGGCCCTCGTTGGAATAGACGTCTTCCACCGAATCCGCCAGTTCCCAGAACCGGTCCCAGTGCCTCTTTTCCGACGTCGGTTCGATGGCTGAGCGTCCCTTCTCTCACGCCCCGCGGAGAAGCCTCTGCCCGAGGTACCGCGGAAGAGCCGCGTCGTAGATATCCTGCGCCTCCGCCGCGACATCGTATTCACACCGATGGAGCGTGATGGTTCCAGCGTCCGTATCCAGAATGCAGCACGACGCCCGCGGGTCCCCGTCGCGCGGCTGGCCGGTGCTTCCCGGGTTCACGATATACCGGTTTCGCGGCTCCAACCGCAGCGGCTCGCCTTCGTTCAGGATCGCTTCTCCCCCGTCGAACCCGTAGAGGGCCGGCACGTGCGTGTGGCCGACGAAGCACAGCGTGAAGTTCCGCGCGCGAAAGGCCGTGTCGGCGTCCATCTCGCAGAATATATACGGCCATTCCTCCGGATGCGAGGGGGATGAATGCACGGCGAAGTACTCCGGTTGCTCGTGCTGCATCGCGAACCGCCGCCGGATCGCATCGATGTAGTCGCGCGAAAGCATCCGCTCGGACCAGCCGATGGCCTCCGCCGCGATGTCGTTCAGGTCGGCCCGCATCCGCTCGTCGAGGAGCGCCGCGTCGTGGTTTCCGAGGATGAGGCGCGCCCGCGGAAGATTGAGCAGGACGTCCAGACACGCGTCCGGGTGCGCGCCGTAGCCGACGACGTCCCCGAGGAACAGAAGATCGCACGGGTACTCGGCGCGGTAGACCGCGAGCACGGCCTGCAGGGCCCGCGCGTTTCCGTGGACGTCGGAGCAGACGAAGACCTTCAACTTCCGCGGACCTCCCGCGCGAGGCTGTCGAGCAGCCCGTTCACGAACCTCCCCGCGTCCGCCGTGCTGAATTTCCCGGCTATCTCGATCGCCTCGTTCAGAATCACATTCGTCGGCACCTCGGGGCAGTGAAGAAGCTCCGAGAGGGCGATGCGGAGGATCGTGCGGTCGACGACCGAAACGCGTTCGAGCGTCCAGTTCTCGAGCCGTTCCCTGATCCTGCGATCGAGGTCGGCCTTCTCGTCCATGACGTTCGCGACGAGCCGCATGGCGTACTCGACGACCTCGTCGGACGGTTTCCGCCTCTCGACGTTGTCGTCAAAAGCGGCGCGCCAGTCCGCCCCCGACACCTCTT
>JBEKAW010000192.1:0-5128 GCA_050015715.1 Candidatus Krumholzibacteriaceae bacterium | reverse complement strand
TCATCATCGTGCTGTCCCTCATGAACGGTTTCGAGAACGAGCTTCGCAGCCGCATCGTCGAGTTCAATACGCACGTTCTCGTGTTCGCGCGCACGCCGGGGGCCTGGGCCGCGATGGACTCCGTGACGACGCTCGTGAGCCGCGTGCCGGGCGTCGTCGCGACGTCGCCCTTCGTGAGGGGGGAGGCCCTCATCTATTACGACGTCGTCCCCGGGGTGCGGGTCAAGACGAAAGGCGCCATCATCAAGGGACTCGATCTCGAGAAGGAGCGCGCCGTCTCCACCGTCATCGATTCGATATCGCCGCCGATCACCTCGTTCGCGGCCAAGGGCTTCGACGACGGTAAGAACGTGCCCGGCATCGTGCTCGGCAAGGATCTCGGCGACGAGCTGCTCGTCTACCTCGGCGAGGTGCTCACGCTCGTGACCGCGCCGGCGGAGTTCAAGGCGGGAGCGATCCATCCCCAGACGCAAGAGTTCCGCGTCATCGGCTTCTTCAAGACGGGCGTCTACGAGTTCGATTCGCGATTCGCCTACATAGATCTCAAGGACGCGGAGAAGTTCTTCGATTTCGAGGCGGCGACGCACGGTCTCGGCGTCCGGATCAGGGACATCTACAAGGCTGACAGAATCGACGCGAAGATCATGGACAGCCTCAGGTCTCCCGCCTACAGCACCAATAACTGGATTCAGATGAACCGGAACCTGTTCAGCTATATCAAGGTCGAGAAGATTCTCATGTTTCTGCTGCTCACGCTCATCATCCTCGTCGCGGCTTTCAACCTCGTCGCGATGCTCACGATGGTCATCATGGAGAAGCGCAACGAGATCGGGATCCTGCGGTCGATGGGCGCCTCGTCGCGCGGAGTCATGTCAATCTTCATGTTCCAGGGCACGCTCATCGGCATGGCGGGCACGGCGCTCGGGGTCGTCGTCGGCCTCGTTATCTGCGCGGTGCTCAAGGAGATCAGGATAGACCTTCCGCCGGACGTCTATTTCATCAACACGCTTCCGGTTCTCGTGAACTGGGTCGATGTCGTGACGGTGAGCCTCGCGTCCCTTGCAATCTGTTTCGTCGCGACGGTCTATCCGAGCTGGGAGGCATGCCGCATGCCGCCGCTCGATGCGATACGATATGACTAATATTTTTTGGTATGCGGGTCACGGCTACGGAGAAGTGGGGCGTATTGCCTTTTATCGTCCCCGGAGTTATATTCATGGAGCAGGAAAAAATACTTGAAGCGCAGGGAGTATGGCGCGTTTTCGAGGGCACGAAGACGCCCATCGAGGTTCTCAAGGGGCTCGACCTGAGCGTCTCGGCGGGCGAAGTCGTCGTGGTGATAGGGGCTTCGGGCGCCGGGAAGAGCACGCTCCTGCATATTCTCGGAACGCTCGACGTGCCGGATAAGGGGAGCGTGCTCATACGGGGCGTCGATCCCCGGAAGTGCTCGCCGCGCGAGCTCGATCTCTTGCGGAACAGGGATATCGGCTTCGTGTTCCAGTTCCATTACCTCCTGCCCGAGTTCAGCGCGCTCGAGAACGTGATGATGCCGGCCGTGATCGGCGGGAGAGACCGCGAGGAGGCGGAGGCGCGCTCGCTCGTGCTCCTGCGGGAGGTCGGCCTCGAGGCCCGTCTGCACCACCGCCCCGCCGAGCTCTCGGGCGGGGAACAGCAGCGGGTGGCCGTCGCGCGGGCGCTCGTCAACGAGCCCTCGATCGTGCTGGCGGATGAGCCTTCGGGGAACCTCGACGACCGGGCGAGCGAGAACCTCCACGCCCTCGTTCATGCGCTGAGCAGATCGAAGAGGCAGACATTCATCATCGTGACGCACAAACGGGAGCTCCTCGGGAAGGCCGACCGGGGTTTCGTGCTCGCCGGGGGGACGCTCCACCCGATCGAGAAAGGCGAATATGCAGTGCCAGTTCTGTAAAAAGCGCGAAGCGACGATTCACGTCACGAACGTCGAGAACAACAAGGTTCGTGCGATACATATATGTCCCCTGTGCGCCGAGGAGCGCGGCTTCGACGAGCTCAAGAAGAGCAACTTCGCGATGACCGATTTCGTCGCGGGCCTCTTCGACTCGGCCTTTGCGGCGGTGGAGAAGGGCGCCTCCCCCGACAGCTGTCCGAACTGCGGGACGAGCTATTCCGCGTTCCAGGACGGGGCCCGGCTCGGGTGCTCGCAGTGCTACGAGTTTTTCCAGAAGCAGCTCATACCTCTCTTGAGGAGCATTCATGGAAATACCCGCCACCTCGGCAAGGTGCCGCTGCGGTACGGCAAGCAGGTGAGCCTGAGAAGAAAGGTCAGGGAGCTCCAGGAGGAGCTGGAGCTCGCCGTGCAGCTCGAGCAGTTCGAGCGCGCGGCCGAGCTCCGCGACGAAATCCGGAGACTCTCCCAGACCGAGCGGGGAGGGGAGAAGTCGTGTCAGCGCTGAAGGCTCTCATCGAGAAGCCCGCGCGGTGGCTGTCCGGCGACGCGGAGGAGGGGGAGCTCGTGCTCTCGAGCCGCGCGAGGATCGCCCGGAATCTCGACAAGCGCCCCTTCACCCATGGCGCGAGCGCGCAGGTTCTCGGCGAGATACGGGACGAGGTGAAGGCCGCGCTCGCGGATTGCCCGTCGCTCAAGGGCTCTCTCGTTCTCGATATGGACGAGACGCCGGAGCCGGACCGGATGCTCCTGGCCGAACGGCGTCTCATAAGCCGCGAGATGGTCAAGAACGCCCTCAATCGCTCCCTCGTCGCGCAGCCGGACGAAGAGCTCGGCGTCATGATCAACGAAGAGGATCACCTGAGGATCCAGTCCTTCGAGCCGGGGCTCTCGCTCCAGAAGGCGTACGAGCGTCTCGGCCGGCTGGACAACGAGATCGACGAACGGATCTGCTACGCGTACTCGGAGGAGCTCGGGTACCTCACGGCCTGCCCGACGAACGTCGGCACGGGACTCAGGGTATCGGCGATGGTCCATCTGCCGGGGCTCGTCCACAACAAGGATATCGGACAGGTGCTCGACGGACTGAGAAACATCCGGTTGACGGTCCGCGGAATCTACGGAGAAGGAAGCGATATCATCGGCAACTTTTTCCAGGTCTCCAACAGCATAACCCTCGGGCTGTCCGAGGAAGATACCGTGAAGAATCTCGAGGGGCACGTGAGGAAGGTCCTCGAGTTCGAGAAAAAAGCGAGAAGCGTTCTCCTCAAAAAGGCACGGAGCTTGCTCGAAGATAAGATCTGGAGGGCGTATGGCATCCTGAGAACCGCCAGGCTCGTAACTTCAAAGGAAGCAATGGGTTTGATTTCAGCCGTCCGCCTTGGCATCGGTCTCGGGATCATAACGGATTGCAGTCTTGCGACGCTCAACGAGCTTTTCATCATGATCCAGCCGATGCATCTCCAGAAGCTGCAGGACCAGGTGTTGAAGGTGGAGGAACGGGACAGGGCGCGCGCCGATTACATCAGGACGAAGCTCATTGGCTACAAGGAGTAACATATTTAGAATTGGCTCATAAGGAAGGGATCATAAAGTAACACATGAATGACAAATTCACCGAACGGGTCCGGAAGGTCATCTATCTCGCGCGTGACGAGGCGAACAGGCTTCAACACGACTACATCGGGACGGAGCACCTTCTTCTCGGCATTTTGCGTCTCGGCGAGGGAATCGCCGCGGAGGTTCTCCAGCGGCTCGAGGTCGACCCCGAGCAGATCCAGCAGACGATCGAGAACATGGTGAAGCCGAGCGGCGGAACACTTACCGTCGGTGAGATTCCGCTCACCCCGCGGGCGAAGCGGGTTCTCGAGCTCGCGGTCGAGGAGGCGAGGTTTCTCGGGCACAACTACGTCGGGACGGAGCATCTCCTCCTCGGTCTCATCCGTGAGGGGGAAGGCGTGGCGGCGCGGGTCCTCCTCGAGCTCGGCGTCGACCGCAAGCGCGTCCGCGAAGAGATCATGAAGAGCCTCGCCCGGAGCGGCGGCGCGGCCGGCTCGAAAAAGGCCGCCCGCGGGAAGGCGGAGACCTCGACGCTCGATCAGTTCGGGCGCGATCTCACGCAGCTCGCCCGCGACAACAAGCTCGATCCGATCATCGGCAGGGACCAGGAGATCGGGAGAGTGATCCAGATTCTCTGCCGGAGGAAGAAGAACAACCCCGTTCTCATCGGCGAGCCGGGGGTCGGCAAGACCGCCATCGTCGAGGGGCTCGCCCAGAAGATCGTCGAGGGGAAGGCCCCCGAGCTGCTGCGCGACAAGCGTATCACGACGCTCGATCTCGCCTCGATCGTCGCCGGCACGAAGTACCGCGGGCAGTTCGAGGAGCGCCTCAAGACGATCATCAACGAGCTCAAGGACAACGAGCAGGTGATCATATTCATCGACGAGATCCACACGATCGTCGGCGCCGGGGGCGCCGAGGGCGCGATCGACGCCTCGAACATGCTCAAGCCGGCTCTCGCCCGCGGCGAGATCCAGTGCATCGGCGCGACGACGCTCGACGAGTACCGCAAGCATATCGAGAAGGACGGTGCCCTCGAGCGGCGTTTCCAGCCCATCATCATCAATCCGCCGACGGAGGACGAGACGGTCCGCATCATCATGGGGCTCCGCGACAAGTACGAGGCGCATCACCGCACGAAGTTCACCGACCCCGCGATACGGCAGGCGGTGTATCTCTCGCAGCGCTACATCCAGGGGCGGTTCCTCCCCGACAAGGCGATCGACGTGATCGACGAGGCGGGGGCCCGCGCGCGGCTTTCGGTGACGACCGTGCCCGAGAATCTCCGCGATCTCGAAAAGAGCGCCGAGGACATTTCGAAGGAGAAGGAATCCGCGATTCAGGCCCAGGAGTTCGAGAAGGCCGCGAACTTCCGCGACCAGGAAAAGGAGATCCGGAAGCGCATCCAGGACCTGCATCGGGAGTGGAGCGAGTCCCGGCAGGAGAGCGAATCGGTCGTGACGGACCGCGACATCGCGACGGTCATTTCCGATATGACGGGCATCCCCGTATCGGAGGTCCAGGAGGAGGAGACGGTGAAGCTCCTGCACATCGAGGACGAGCTCCGCAAGCGCGTCATCGGGCAGGAAGAGGCGCTCCGGGCGATCGCGACGGCCGTCCGGCGCAACCGCGCGGGGCTCC
>JBEKAW010000191.1:0-5149 GCA_050015715.1 Candidatus Krumholzibacteriaceae bacterium | reverse complement strand
CGCCTCCTCGGCGAGCCGGTCGGATTTTGCCGGAAGAAATATCGCGCCTCCCGACAGCTCGTTGAGCTCGCGGCGCACGGGGTCGGCCAAGAGCGGATCCTGACGAACAGGCGTCGGGAATATCCGCTCCGCGAGCCCCGGGATGAAGACCGCCTTGAACGAGAGTCCGCGGGCCTCGGCGAACGTGAGGATATTGACGCCCTCTCGCCCGAAGCCGCCGGCGAAGGGCCCGATCTCCGCGAGCGCCGCCTCGGCGATGAGAGAGAAGGTCTCGAATGAAACACTCGAACCCGTTCTATCGAGCGCCGAGAGCTGCTCGATGACGCCGCACACGGTCTCGCGGTCCCCTGACTCGGGAAAGACCTCCCGGACGAGCGCCGTGAGCGCCTTCGCGTGGTCCCGCCAGGTCGACTCCCCGCGCGCAGCCTCCCCCGCTCGAACGATCGTCCGAATGAGGGCGTCAACGTGGACGACCGCCTCGAGCGCGGCCCGCTCCTCCGGTTCCTCCCCCGCGTCCAGCGTGAGCCGGGTGACGAGCGCGGCGCTCTCCTCGACCCAACCCCGCTCCCCCGTGAGCCCCGCCTCGGCGCTCTTTCTCACCCATAACGCGAAATGATCGCCCGCCCCGGGAGCGGCGCCTGCCGGGCGAAGCGGGAGAGACACGAGAAACTCGACGAGATCGCGGCGCTCGATCGCCCCGCCGAGCATCGCAAGGAGGCCGCGCGCGCCCTTCGCCTCTGCGCTGCAGCCGAAAGAAGCGCCCGCGTTCATGTAGTATGGAACGTTCGCCTCCTCGAAGACCTCCCTGCATAACGTTCCATAGGTTTCAACCGATGGAAGAACGAGCGCTATCTCTCCGAAGCGCATGCCCTTTCCTTCGACGAGCGCGAGAATCCGGCGGACGATCTCACGGATCTCCTGCTCCTCGCCCGGAACGTTCATCAGCTTCCGCTTTGGCCCCGGCGCGCCCTCTCCCGTGCCGTGAAGCATCTCGGTCTCGAAACCGCTCTCCTCGAGCCTTTTCCGCGTCGCCGCGACGAAGCGGTAGGCCTTTCCCTCTCCCCAGGGAATGAAAAGGCTCACCGCGCGCTCGCGCGCAAGATGCGCCAGCAGCCGCCGCTGCATTTCGTTGAAATCGTAGAACCCGTAGGCGAAGATCCGCGTCCCGAGGGAGGGCGGAACCGGGGCGGAGAGCGCGGCATGAAACGCGCTCTGAACGTCCCCGCCGAGGCTCTCGATCCGCTCCCTGAACCGCACGTAGAGCGAGAGCACCTCTCTCGTCATCTCGCCGAGGCGCGCCGCCCTGCCGCCGGCCCCCGCGATCGCCCACGCGATCTCCGGCGAACAGGCCGATTCGGCGAGGTCGCTGAACGTCGAAAGCAGCGCGTCGCTGAAACCCCGGGTCTTCGCCGCCTCGCCGAAGACCGACGAGGCGCCGCCGGAGGCGACGAGCTCATGGACGACGATCCGGTCGGCGTACCGCGGAGCGCGCTCCACACCGTCCCGTACCCCCCGGGAGAGCGCCTCCGCGACGTCGGCGAACGTGAGGAAGCGAACGTTGAAGAGGCCGCCGAGCCTCTCGGCGAGCGTCAGACGCAGGTGAGCTCCGAGGATTCTCGACCCGACGAGGATCGCGAGCGGCTCCCGCGGCTCTTCGCTCCGCGCCGCGGCGACCATCTCGACGAGCGAACGCTCGAGCTCGACTCCGGCTCTTCCGAGAAACATCTTTTCGCTCATACCGGCCACGCTTTCTTCAAACGGGTCGGGGACAATTCAACACGAATCGCCGCCCGATGGATACAGAAAAGTGGCGACGCGCCGCCGCGGCGTCATTTTGCAGTTGAACGGCTCGCGCACGCGGGCGTATCATACATCTATCCGCCTGAAGCGGCTGCGCGAATGAATAAGAAATACGGAAGAATAACTCTCGGAGCCGCGATCTCACTCGCGCTCGTCCTCTGCGCGCAATCGTCGTCCGCCCAGGAACACCCCTCGGCGCGGATTTACTCGCTCGGGGGAGAGCACGTTTCGGGCGTCATCCCGGATCTCTACACCGACATCACCGTCAATCCGGCGAACGCCGCCTTCGCGGACAGGCTGACGCTCAACTATGAGCGCCGTTCGATATACGGCTTTGCCTCCGTGTTTCCGTATCTCAACCAGAATTCGTCCACAAATCGATTCTCGACGTACAGGGACTCCTACATGACGAATGAGGTTTCCGTGTACGGCCTCGGGCTCTCGGGCTGGCGCGCGGCGGTTTTCGCGCAGTGGTATCTCAGCCAGACCGAAGACAATCTGCCCAGGTACAACTACTACTCTTACAGCAATGCGCTCGAATCGGATGAGGAATGGAGCAGCGCCGACAACGACTTCGCCAGAATCGATCTCATCGCCGCTCATGCTCTTCCCGACGGATATGCTCTCGGGTTCCGCCTTCAGGCGTCGGGTTACTACAAATCCGCTTCGAACGCGAGCGGTTTCGTGGAAGATTACTACGGAGACGCACTTTTTGCGCAATTGGACGAAATGCGGAAGAGCACGGACGCCACGTCTCTTTCCGGCCGCCTGACCAACTTCGATTTTCAAGCGGGCCTCACGAAGAAGAACGGAGAAGGGTCTCAAACGGAGCTCCTGCTCGAGGCGTCCATTCGTCCGCTCGACTACAATAGACAAAATGCCACTCTCGATATCAGCGAGCGGTACAACGGGGTTGGACAGATGGATGGTTACGATTACGCGAGAACCAAATGGAGCGACGCGCGGAAGGGAAATCTCTGGACGTTCGGCCTTTCCGCGCGCCAGTCGTTCGCATCGGGGATCCGGCTCTATACCGGCGGGAGCGTATCGGTCGCTTCCTACCACGCCCAATGGAGCCAATTCCGGCAGGACTACTCATGGAGCGGCACCGACGATATTCTCACCGGCGCGTTCGCGTGCAACGGCTCACTGCGCGGCGCGAACTATTTTCTCAAGGGCGGCAAGAAGTTCGGACTCCGCGACAATCTGGATCTGTATCTCGGCCTGCACGGCTGGCTCGAATGGGCGCACGCGGAGGAAGATCCGGTCGTACGATACTCCCAGGCGCATAGCGACGATACGGGATCGGTCGTCATCGACCAACCGTCGTCCCTGGAATACACCGGCACCACGGCGAATCTCTATCTCCCGCTCTCGGTCGAGTTTCGGCCGTCGAGCTACTTCAGCGTTTTTTCGGGATTCACGATATTCGGGGGCTGGCACAAGTACATCCTCACGCAGCCCCTGCAATCTCTTTTCAGCTACTCTCGTCCCGGCGGCGTGGCTTTGAACGGCGACGTCATCGTAGACGCCGCGTCCGCGCCCGTGACGGTGTATCCCGAGGAGAATTCGACATACTGGGAGCGCGTGTGGAGCTCGGGGTCGACGGTTACTCTCGGTTTTTCACTTCACTACCGGGACCGCTTCTTCATAGACGTCTATTCGGGAACCGAAGTGATACCGTCCTACCTCTCCGGCAACATGATCGACGTCCGCTACGTCTTCTGAAGATTTTTCAGCGAATCTTCTCCTCGCCGCCGACGTTCCGCAGAAAAAGCCCTCCCCACGAGGATGAATTCCCGAAGAGCGAGCGGTGGATCGCGTAGGAGGCGACATCCCCGAGAAGGTTTCGCGAGAGGATCTCCTGAAAGAGCGTGACCCGCCGCGGATAGTGAACGAGCACGGCGCGCGACGAGTCCGCGATACCGGCGAGCTCGCAGGCGACGCCGACGGCGCTGTTCAGGTCGCCGACCTCGTCGATGAGGCCGTTCGCTGAGGCTTCCTCGCCCGTCCACACCCGTCCCCGCCCGAGGGAGTCGACGGAGTCGACCGACATCTCGCGGTACCCGGCGATGTCCTCGATCCAGTTCCGGTAGAACGCCCAGTGCTCTTCCTTGACGAGATCCCATTCCTCCGGGGAAAAGTCGCGGTAGTCCGAATAGATGAGAGAGTTTCTCCCGGTGCCGATCTCGTCCTTCGTGATGCCGAGCTTGTTGTAGAGGCCCCGCATGTTCATCTTGCCCGTGATCGAGCCGATGGAGCCCGTGACGGTGCCCGGCATCGCGACGATCTGGTCCGCCCGGTAGGATATCTCGTACCCGCCAGAGGCGGCGACGTCGGACATCGAGACGACGACGGGCTTTTCCTTCGCCGTGAGCTCGACCTCGCGCGAGATCATGTCGCCGGCGAGCCCGTCCCCGCCGGGGGAATCGACGCGGAGAATGACGGCCTTCACGGCGTCGTCCTCGCGCACCGCGCGGAGCGCCTCGATGATCGTCTCGGAGCCCATCGTGAGACCGTTCATGGGATCGAAACCGCTCTCCCCCATCGTGATGAGCCCCTGCGCGTGGACGACGGCGATGCGCGGGCCGCCGGGCACGCCGGAGGCGCGCTTCGCGCGGAGGTAGTCCTGCGCGTCGAGGAGGTGTACGTCCTTCTTGTCGAAAGAGGCCTCGATCTCGTCCCAGTAACGCACGCCGTCGATGATCCCGCTGTCGAAGGCGCGCTCGGGGGAGTAAAGCCCGCGGTCGATCCAGGCGAGCACGGCGTCCTCGCCGCATCCGCGTTCGGCGGCGATATCGGCGACGTACTTCTCGAAGATGTCGCCGAGAAGCCGCTCGGTCATCGCGCGGGATTTCTTGGTCCGCTCCTTCTCGGTGTACATCTCCGCCGCGGATTTGTAGTCCTCGATCCGGTGGATGTTCGGGCTTATTCCGAGCTTGTCGAGCGCGCCGCGGACGAACATCGCGCTCGAGGAAGGTCCGGGAATGATCACGTATCCCGCGGGGGGCATGAAGATGGAATCGGCCGCGCAGGCGATGAGGTAATGGTGCCCCTCGAGAACCGGGGAGAAGGCGATGACCGGCTTGTGCGACTTCTTGAAGCGATCGAGGGCCTTTTCGATCTCCTCGCACTTCGCCACGCCGGCATCCGACGGATAGATCTTGAGCACGAGGCCCTTGACGCGGGCGTCGCGCGACGCCTCGTCGATGCACGTGAGCACGTCGGTGAGGGTGAGCTCCCGCTTGCCGAAGAAAGCGCCCGGCGTGAAGGTCGGATGGTATTCGAGCATCTCGCCGCTGATCTCGAGCACGACCGCGGAGCTCCCGCCGATCGGCCTGACGGCGGG
>JBEKAW010000190.1:0-5152 GCA_050015715.1 Candidatus Krumholzibacteriaceae bacterium | reverse complement strand
TTTATAAATAAACGAACCAATCATTTATTTGCCTTGGTCTTATTATATCATATCGCGTGCGCCATGTCGAGAGAATGAAGGCGATAAATCGGGTGGCACGGTATTTTCTTGTCCCGTCCTGCGCGGGGTTAAAGCGGCTCCGGCTCACATCGCATTTCGCTGCAGTCGACAGGGGGAACAGATGGCTCCGAAGATTCTCATCGCGGACGACGAGGTGCACCTCGTGAAGATTCTCCAGCTCACGCTCGAGCGGGCGGGCTACGAGACCATTGCTGCGTACGACGGCGGGGAGGCTCTGAAGAAGGCGCGGGAGGAGCACCCCGGACTTGTGATCCTCGATCTCAAGCTCCCCGTGCTCGACGGCTACAAGGTCTGCCGCATGCTCAAGTCCGACGAGCTCACGAAGTCCATTCCCGTGATTATTCTCTCCGCGAGGGATCTCGCGCGCGCCGAGATCGATCAGTCGATCGCGGCGGATTTCTTCATGGAGAAACCGTTCAATTCGACGGCGCTTCTCGACAGAATATCGAGTTTGCTCGCCTAGACGTTGAAGGGTGATTCGCCCCGATTAGAACGGCTGGATGAAGATCTGGTCCTTTTCCTCTTCTTTTCCCTTCGCCGTGCCGCGGGCCTCGGCGGCGCCGAGCCGCGCGCTCTTCCGGGCGGCGAGCTCCTTCAGCATGTGGGCCTGCTCCTGCGTCGCGGCGTTTCGCCCGAGGGTTTCCGCGCACGCCGCGAGCTCTTCGATCTCCTTCCGTTCCCGGTCATACAGGGCCGATACCGCCGCCTGGAACGCGTCTTCGAGCGGCGAGAACGGTCCGCGCTCCGACGCCTCGAATGAGCGCGGGAGCTTGCTGTCCGCGAGCGACAGGAGATTGCGATGAAGAAGGGCGAGGGGCTGGAACATCCGGGACGTGATGATCCACGAGAGCGCGAAGAACGAAGCGATTATGATCGCGATGAAGACGACCGTGTTCATGACGAGAAGGCTCGTGAGCTTCGCCGCCACCGCCCCGAGCTCCGGAACCTGCGCCAGGAGCGCCGATTGATTCGAGATGAGCGCGAAGTAAAAGGTGAAGCCGAAAACGAGAGCCACGACGATCATGCCAGCCAGCACGAGCAGCCTGACGCGGGTCTTGACGCCGCCGGCGATCGAATCGGCGGCCGCGGAAGGTGTCCTCGTATCGATGGTTCCAGTCATATCACACTCCCCGGGAAGATGCCGATGGGTGCACGGGTATTGGCCAGATCGGCCGTTCCGGTGCCGGTGCGCGGGATGTACGATGCTCCTCCCGAGATACAATCAATAACCGTGCCACCACGTTCACGAATCCTTGCAGAAGAAGAGAAGAGCGGAACGGAACTTCTCGACGTCGAGGGAGGTATCCTTGCACGGACCGAGCGGGCGCGAGTTCGGAATCCCGATGACCGGGATCTTCGGGGCGACGTCGTGGATCCCCGTGACGAGGTCGCGCTCGCAAGCGACCGCCACGATCGCCCGGGGACGTATCGCGCGAATGATCTTTCGCGCCTGGGTGCCGCCGGGCGCCGTATGGAGGATGACGTTCGGAAACCCCGCGCATATATTCCTGATCTCCGTCTTCAGGTCCCTCGAGAGACACCGGGGGACGAGCGCGAGCACGATTCCGTCCCGGCGCCATGGTCCGACGAGGCTGTTGCTGACCTCGATGAAGGAATGGCTCAGGCGGTCCCGCGAGATGCCGAAGGATTGCGCGAGACGGGCAACCGCGGGAAAGAGCATGATGAAAAGGTTGCCCCCCCGATGGAGGCAGATGGCGAGGTATACGCGCTGCGAGACGACCGCGCCGATGAGGAGCGCATACCAGACGAGAAAGAAGGCGGCCCCCGCGGCGACGGCGATCGTCAGCAGCACCGCGTAGAGGTGTCCGTACTGCTCGAAGCGGGGGAGAGCGAGGTACCAGAACAGGAATCCGAGAAACACGAATCCGACGAGCACGACGAGAGAAAGCAGGAGGAAGGTGCGCTTGCCCTCCGTTATCTGCGGAGGTTCGTCCGCGCCCTGCCAGTCGAGCCACTCATCCCCGAGAATTCTGTCCTGAGCGCGCGGCTCATCTTCGCTGTTCATCTCGGAGAGAGAATGTACTTGAACGCGGGTGATTGTTCAATACAATTCAGGCTCATGCGCGAGGAACGTACACAATCATACAACGCGCTCGCCGCGGGAATCGTCGCGATATCCTTCGGCGCCATTTTCACGAGGCTCGCGCACGCTCCCGCTCCGGCCGTCGCGGCGCTCCGGATGATCTTCTCGGTTCTCATACTCGCGCCGGTGGTGCTTGGATCGGCGCGCACGAGAAGGGAGCTCGCGAGCGTCTCGTGGAGAGACGGCTCGCTGCTCTTCGTCTCCGGATTGTTCCTCGCGCTCCACTTCACGCTGTGGATTCTCTCGCTCGCCCGCACGACCGTGGCGAGCAGCGTCGTGTTCGTCACGACGAACCCGCTCTGGGTCGCGCTGTTTTCGATTGCATTCCTCAGGGAGAGGATATCGCGCATGTTCTGGGCGGGGCTCTCGCTCTCGATCGCGGGGGGCGCCGTCATCGGGGGCGGGGACGCCATGGCGGGGCACGGGGGGTGGCAGGGAGACGCGCTCGCCCTCGGCGGCGCGATCGCGATCGCGGGATACTTCATCGTGGGCTCCCGTCTGCGCAAGCGTCTGTCGCTCGCGGGATACGTGTTCCCGGTCTACGCCTGCGCGGCCGTTCTCTTGTTCGCCGGCTCGGCCGCGCTCCGCGTCTCGCTGGCGGGGTATCGGTGGGAGACCTATCTGTATTGTTTTCTCATGGCTCTCGTGTGCCAGATCCTCGGACATTCGCTTTTCAATTGGGTGCTCAAGAATCTTCCGGCGACCGTCGTCGCGATCGCGGTGCTCGGCGAACCCGTGGGCGCGAGCATTCTTGCCCTGCTCATCCTCCACGAGGCTCCCGGCGTGAACGTGATCATGGGCGGCGCCGCGATTCTCGCCGGCGTCTTTGTCGCGCTGCGCTACGGTCCGGAATCCTCGGCGGCCGGACGGATCGCGTCAGGGGGCTAGTCGCGCCGCGATGGCGCGCGCCTCATCGGCGAAGGCCGCGTCCCCTTCCCATACCTTCGCGAATTGCTCGAAGGCGGCGCGCGCATCCGCGTTTCTCTGTGTTCTCAAGTACGCGTGTCCGAGATAGTAGCCTGTTATCTGGGGGGCATCGGGGCGCTGGCTGAGCGCTTCGAGCATGCGGACCGCCGCGACCGGGTCACCGAAGTTCAACGTCACGACGGCGTTGTCGAGCGTCGTTCCCGGGTCGTTCGGATCGAGCGATAGGGCCTTGGCGACCGCGTCAGCCGCCTCGCGCCACCGCTTCTCCCCGATGTACGTTTCGGCGAGCCCTTTCCACGCCTGCGCGTACGCGTCGTTCTTGTAGATCGAGAGGTGGAAGTACTTCTCCGCTTCGGGCGCGTCGCCGAGCGCGAGGTTCGTGAGAGCGAGGTAGTAGTAGAGCTCGTCCGTCGACTTGCCCAGGGTCCGGGCGGCATCGAGCGTCTCGCGGGCGTCGGCGTACATCCGGCGCGCGTAATCGACCTTTCCGAGGAGGAAGAGGAGCTCGGGATCCGTCGGCCCGAGTCTGCGCGCCGAAAGAAGCTGCCCGTACGCCATGCTCAAATTGCCGTTCTGGAAGTACGCCTCCGAGAGGAGTAAGTTTGCCTGGAGGTTGTTCGGGTCCATCTCCGCCGCCTGCGTCGCGTAGTTCTCCGCCGACTTGTTCTGACCCTCCTTGAGCGCGATCGATGCGAGACCGACGAGGGAGGGAACGTGCGTCGGTTTGACGTTCAAGGCGAACTCGTATGCGTGCTTGGCCTCGGGCGTCTTTCCCAACTCTTGCTCGCACTGTCCAAAAAGGTACTGGGTGTCCGGATCGAGGGGGTCGAGCTCGACGGCCTTGGCGAGATGGATCTCGGCCTCGGCGAAGCGCTTCTTCTCCATGAGCGCCGCGCCGAGATTGTAGCGTGTTTCGGGATCATCGGGCCGGTATTTCAGAGATTCCGTCCAGAGGCTGATCGCCTCGTCGTAATCGTTGCGCTGGATGGCGTCGAGACCGAGATTGTAGCACTTGAGCGCCTTGTCGCCTCCGCAGCCGGAGATGGGGGCGAGCAATGCGGCGATCAGGACGATCAGGGTTCCGTGCTTCATAAGAGGCCTCTCCTGGTATGTCCCTCGGGATGGGCGAAAGTCGTCAAGCTCTCCTTCGAAATATCGCAGGGAATCGCCGGCCGGACAATAGAAAACGCTCGGGTGCCGCTCGGGCCGCCGGCGAATTCATCTCGTTTAAGAGCAATATTTCTGTTATAACGCAACAAGTTGTAAAATAATGACTAGAAAATGGCTTGCGATTGGCCAGCGAACTTTTTAAATTATTGTTGACTTTTCAAGGAATGCCGGTATCATGGATCGGACGTTGTAACTGTTGCAAATCCATGATGCTACCAGCTGCCGCGAGCCCCTCGAAAGGACCGGAAGACGGAATGCTCGACAAGGACATCGTACCCGAATACAAGCTTGACCACGATTTCCTTTCGGAGATCTACGCGCTGCCGGGAGGCCAGGAGATAAAGAAGTGCATCCAGTGCGGGACCTGCAGCAGCTCGTGCCCCTTGAGCTACGTCATGGATTACGGTCCCCGCAAGATGTTCTCCCTCATCAGGGCGGGTTTCAGGGACGAGGTGCTGTCCTCGAACACGATCTGGTTCTGTTCGTCGTGCTACACATGCGCGGTCAGGTGCCCCAAGGACATCAAGATCACCGACGTCATGTACGCGCTGAAAAGGCTCGCCGTCGCGGAGGGGAAGACGAAGGGCAAGAAGGCGGTCGTTCTCTCGAAGAACTTCGCGCGCATGGTCAACACGTACGGCCGCAACCACGAGACGGAGCTCATGACGCGGTACATACTCGAGGCGGATCTCCTCCACGCGTGGAAATTCGTTCCGCAAGGGTGGAAGCTCTTCTCGAACGGACGGCTCCCTGTTTTCCCGCACAGGATGAAGAACATCGAGCAGCTCAAGAAGATACTCAGGAAGGTGGACGAGCTCGGGGAGATATAGATGAAGTACACCTATTATCCGGGTTGTTCGGTCAACGCGA
>JBEKAW010000189.1:0-5184 GCA_050015715.1 Candidatus Krumholzibacteriaceae bacterium | reverse complement strand
GTCGTACCCGAAGAGCGCGAAGTGCGCGGGCCCGCTCCCCGGCGTGACGCCCCAGGAGATCGGCTGGCTCCTCCCGCAGAGGCCCTCGCGCGCGAGCCCGTCGAGATTGGGTTTTCGCGCGGCGTCGAGCGCCGTCTTCGGGAAACCGGCGGCGCGGATGTCGCCGAGCCCGTCCATGATGAGATAAACGATCTTCGCGTCGTTACGCCGCAGGAGATGACGCAGCATGGCTCGCTCCTTTTCTCGTTCTATCGAAGCAATATCATCGTGCGCGAGGACGTTTCCTTCCCCGCCTTGAGCCTGCAGAAATAGACCCCCGAGGTCGCCAGGTTCCCGTGCTCATCGAGCCCGTTCCACTCGACGGCATGGCCACCCGTGGCCGCACGGCCTTCGACGAGCCGCCGTACGAGGCCGCCGCTCGCGTCGTAGACCGCGAGAGAGACGTCGCACGCCTCGCGGACGGAGAAACGGATCGTGGTCGAGGGGTTGAACGGGTTCGGGCTGTTCTGGTAGAGCGTGAACGAGGCCGCCGGCATCCGGATGAGCCCGGTCTCGAAGAGCGTCCTTCGCCCGCTCTCGTCGCGGGCGTCGACCCGGTAGCGGTAGGCGCCGCCCGGCTCGCAGCCCGTGTCGGTGAAGGAGAAGGAGAGACCCTCCCGCTCCAGCGCGCTCGCGGGAATCTCGTCGAATGCGCCCGCAGGTCCGCTCGAGCGCAGAACGAAGAACTCTATACCGGCGCCGGCCTCCGAGAGCGTCCATTCGATCTCGATGCCGGGCCCGGCCGCGGCGGCCGACCACTCCTGGAGCTCCGTCCCGGCCACGGTGTGCCCCGCGGCGTCGGCGCGCTGGGCGTAGACGTCGGCGTTCCCGGCGCGCAGGTCCGCCCACGTGATGAAGGCGCCGCCCACGCCGTCGGGGGCGGGCTGGGGGGTGGTCTGGTTTCCGGTCGCCGCCGTGATGACGACGCCGTTCGAGGCCCAGGCGATCGTGCCGTTCGCGTTGATCCGCTGGGCGTAGACGTCCCAGACGCCGCTCGCGCCCCGCTCGTCCTGCCACGTCGCGATCGCCCCTCCCGATACGCTCTGGATGAGCTGGGGATTGGTCTGGCCGTTGGCCGCCGTGCAGACGGCCACGCCGTTCGCGGTCCAGAGGCAGGCGCCGCTCGCGTCGAGTCCCTGCGCGTAGATGTCGGCGTTCCCGGCGCGCGTGTCGAGCCATGCCACGATCGCCCCCCCCGAGGCGCCCGGTACGATACGGCAGCCGTTTTGATCTCCGGTCGTCCACGAGACGACGCCCACGCCGTTGGCGGTCCACTGCGCGTTGCCGCTCGCATCGAGTCTCTGTGCGTAAACGTCGTCGTCGAGCGTATTGCGATGATCCGCCCAGACGATGATGGCGCCGCCCGAGCCGTCCGTGGCGATCTGTGGATTGCTCTGCGCCGCCGACGCGTTGCACACGACGACCCCGCACGCCGCCCATTGAACCGCGCCGGCCGAGCTGATTCTCTGCGCGTAGATATCGTTGTTGCCGCTGCGATTGTCCTGCCACGCGACGATCGCGCCGCCGGAGCCGTCGGATACAAGGGCGGGGCTGTTCTGCGACGAGGTGTTGTTGCAGATGTTCGCGCCGTTTGCCGTCCACTGGACGACGCCTCCGGAGCTGATCTTCTGGGCGAAGATTTCGTTATTGAAGTTCCGGCGGTCGTACCAGACGATAATCGCGCCGCCCGCGCCGTCCGCGATTATCTGGCTCATGGTCACACCCGTCTGTCCCGTGCAGACGGCCACTCCGTTCGCGACCCACAGGGCGTAGCCGCTCGAGTTGACCCGCTGCGCGTAGATGTCGAGGACGTTGTTGCTGCGAAAATCCTGCCACGCGACGATGGCGCCGCCCGCGCCGTCCGGAACGGCCAGCGGAAACGACTGCGAGTTGTTGGCGTTGCACACGGGGTTGCCGTTCGCGGGCCACGAGACGTTGCCGGCGGCGTCGACTCGCTGGGCGTAGATGTCGGTGTTCACGGTGCGGCCGTCCTCCCAGACGATGATGGCGCCGCCCGCGCCGTCCGGGACGATCACGGGGGCGTCCTGGGTGCCGGGCACCGTACATATGGCGATTCCGTTGGCCACCCACGCGGCGCGCAGCGGGGCCGTCGCGACAATCGCAAGCGCGAGGAAAACCGTGACGATTCCGGCGCATTTCATTATCGATTACCCCCCTATTCGAAAGAAACGTCTTTGCGGAATTGTACGGGCGGATAGTATCATGGGGCAACGGATGCATGAAGGACATATTTTGGGCAGGTCAGGGCTAGACGCTCTGTTTGACAAGACGGTATAATCTGGTCTACCATGGGCCGGGTATCTGCCCCGGGCACACACTTGTCGAAAGGAGAACGTATGGTCGTCGATTGCTTGAAGGTCGGTGCGGACTGGTCGCATTTCGTACGCCGCGCCCTTCTCGGCGCGCTCACCGCGCTCGCCGTCGCGGTCTTCTGTCTCTCGGGATGCGGAAAGGGAGGGGGCGGGGGCGCCGGCGCCATCGCGGGCAAGGAGCCCATCAAGAAGATCGTCAAGGTCGAGAACAACGTGGACGCGCTGAGGGCCTGGTCGATGAACGGAGCCAAGGCGTCGGTTCTCGTGCATATCGACCAGATGGACGCCATGACGATATTTCCGAACACCGTCATGGATGACATGAAGACGGCGGCGTCGCAGCTCAAGAAGCGCAACGTCAAGAGCCTCGAGAAGCTCGGCCTCATGCTCGAGCGGGGCGGCACGGTGAACGTCGGGTACATGGCGGGAATGTACAAGCGCGTGATCTGGGTCGTGCCCACGAACAAGCATGTCGGCGCGGAATCGGCCGACGAGTACCGGAACTACCTCGTCGCCAAGAGAGGATTCCCCGTGAACTCCGTCCAGGATCTGTTCGCCGACGGGAAGGTGATCACGGGGGCCATCGGGGATCTCCCCGTCGTGATCACGAGCCTCTCCGACCTCGCGCTCGCGCCGACGGAAAACGCGATCATCGACATCAACCTCAACTACTTCGCTGCGCTGAAAGCCGCGGACTCCTCGTACCGCACGGGCACGAAAACGCTTCTCCAATTCCTCCGGGATCTCGAGACGCATAACGTGAAGGCGAATCTCGTCACGGTGAATCTCTCGACCCAGAACACCATGGTCCCGATGGATCTCAGGTATTACGGCGACGTGATCAGCGAGGCGCTCGCCGATCCCGCCGGTCTCAACGGTACGATGCCGGCGAAGTGGCAGAGCATGATCCAGGCGGAGGACTCCCTCGGGACCAAGCACTACGCGGCCGCCGCGGCGATCTACACCGAGCTCACGAAGACCGTGAAGACCGACGCGGGTCTCTTCTTCTCGCTCGCGATCGCCGAGGGCTTTCGGGACAAGGGCGATGAATGCCGCGCGGCGCTTCTCGAGGCGTACCGCCTCGACGGCGAGTACATCAAGGGGTTCTTCCAGCTCGCGCGGGTTCTCGCCGACGCCGGAAAGCTCAACGCGGGGCTCAACATCCTCGACACGCCCGATCTCGCCAAGATAATGGGGAAACCCGATCTGGATTACCAGCGCGGCATGTTCTACTACACGGCTCACAAGCCGTTCGACGCCGCCACGTACCTCGGGAACGTCGCGCAGTACCGCCCGAACGACTTCGGCCTCTTTACGGTGCTCTTCCGGGCGCACCGCGAGGCGGGCAACAACCAGGGCCAGATCTTCGCGCTCCAGAAGCTCGTCACCATCGACGACGGACGGGTGAAGCGCGAGATGCCATGGGTGTACGCCGACCTCGGGGATCTGTATGCGAAGGGCAATTTCTATGGGAACGCCAAGGAGATGTACGAGAAGTACATGAAGGTCTTCCCCGACGATTCGCTCTCGGCGAGGTTCAAGAACAGGCTCGCCGGCTGGAAGGCGAAGGGGCTCATTGCCAAGTAGCTCTTTCAGGGAGCGATAGGGACGTCGTTCGAGTCGAGGCGGCGCGGCTGCCGCAGGGTTCCGCCGCGCCGCCCCTGCTTCGAGGGCTCTCCGACCCCGCGCGAATCCATCCCTTTGCGTGGAACTATTTTCCCGCAAATCCGTACGTTTCAATAGAATACTGGATGTAACCCCTCACACGGCGGTGGAATCGCTATGAACCGGAAGAAGAAGAACAGGAAACTCATTGTCTGGATTGTGGTTGCAATCGTCGTGCTCCTGGTCGTCATCGGGATTGGCGCGGCGCGGAAGAAGGGCTCGGCCAAGAGCTCCGGCGGCACGGTCAAGGTCGAGCGCGGAAACGTCGTCGAGAAGGCGCTGGCCGTCGGCTCGATCGTGCCGCGCAACGAGATCTCGGTCAAGGCCAAGATCTCGGGCGTCGTGAAACGCATCTACAAGGAACCGGGCCAGAAGGTGACGGCGGGCGAGCCGCTCATCGAGATCCAGCCCGACCCGACTCCTCTCGAGCTCGCCGACGCGAGACGCAAGGTCGACATGGACGAGATCGCGTTCAAGAACCTCGAACGGTCGATCGAACGATCCCGGGACCTCCTCGCGAAGGGGCTCGTATCGGACAAGGAGTTCGACGAAGAGGAGAAGAACTACGACCAGGCGAAGCTTCAGCTCAGTATGAGCAGGGAGCGGCTCGAGCTCATCGAGAAGGGGCACGCGAGCATCGCCGGGCGGGAGATCGACGCTCTCATCAAGGCGCCCATCACCGGCTTCGTGCTCGAAAAGAACATCAACCTCGGCGATCCGGTCGTGCCGCTCACCTCGTACCAGGAGGGCACCGTCCTCATGACGCTGGCCAACATGGACAGCCTCATCTTCAAGGGAACGGTGGACGAGATCGACGTGGGGAAGCTCTCGGTCGGCATGCCGGTTGACATCAAGATCGGCGCGATCCCGGGCAAATCGATCCCCGGCAAGCTCACGAAGATCTCGCTCAAGGCGAAAGAGGAGAACAACACGCGCATGTTCCCGATCGAGATATCGATTTCGAATACGAAGATCGCGCTCCTGCGGGCGGGCTATTCGGCGAACGCCGACATCATCATCAACCAGGTGGACAGCGTGCTCACGATCCCCGAGCGCGTCGTGTACACGAAGGGAGACAGCACCTACGTCGAGGTTCCGGGCCCGAAGGGGGAGCGCCAGAAGGCGCTCATCAAGACGGGGCTTTCCG
>JBEKAW010000188.1:0-5222 GCA_050015715.1 Candidatus Krumholzibacteriaceae bacterium | reverse complement strand
CCCGGCGCGGCGGGCGTCCTCGGCCTCCTGGTCCCCGGCTTCGGGCTCTACGTCGCGGGGCATCCGAGACGCGCGGCCTTCGTGCTCGTTTGCGTCTGCGCCATGGTTGTCTCCGTCCTCCTCCTCTGTCAGGCGCCCGGTCTCTTGCGCCTGAGCCAGGTGGGCATCCTCATCGGACGCGGCGACACCCTCGAGCGGCTCTTTCTCGTCATTGGGTCAATGGTGCTCTTCGGATCTCTGGTCTGGATCATTCAGGCGCTCGACGGGACGCGCCTCGCGGGCGCTGGCGCCCAAGGCAGCGAGTCGCGGCACGGCGACTGGGCCGCCGTCGCGCTCGTCCTCGCGATCGCCGCGGCGCTCGTTACCTTCAAGCCGGCGCGCGTCGCCGAGACGCTCGATCGTTTCGCGGTGTCGATGCGAGAGGACGGGCTCAGGGTCATCCCGCTCGCTGCCACTCAGGCCGCGATGCGCCTCGATCCTTCGCGCCCCGAGTACGCCGTCCAGGCGATAGAACTCGACGAAGCGCTCGGACGCTCCGACGCAGCCCTCGCCCTCAAGCGTGAGCTCGCGGAACGCTGGAAACCCTATGAGAGAATGCGCAGGCTCGAGGCCGCGGTCTCGGAAGGCCCCGTTTTCGTCCCCGAGGCACCTTGAATTCGGGCGGAGCATCGCATATGATGGGCGCATGGCACACAGGATAGCCGCGAGAGTAAGCGCATTCCTCCTGAGACGCAACGCGGCAGCCGCGCTTCTCGTGATTGCCACCGCTTTCGTGGTCGTTCACGGGCCGCGCGTCGGGGCCAATTTCCACGAGACTCAATGGGAAGACGCGCAGTTCCTTCGGCACTACGAAACGGCGATCCAGTCGCTCCCGGACTGCTTCACCAGGATGTCGGTATTTCAGGGGCTCTACCGGCCGCTCACGACGAACCTGTACTACTTTGCCGGCGAGAAGCTCTTCGGCGGGCGCATCGAGGTCTACCACGCAATCAGCGTCGTCGTTTATCTCGCGAACGGCTTTCTTCTCTATCTCATTTGTTTGAATCTGCTTCCGGGGCTCTGGGCGTACGGCCCGCCGATCATTTTCGTCTCGAGATTTTCCAACGTCGAGATCCTGAGAAATTCAGTCGAGTTTCAGTCGCTTCTCTCAACGTTCTTCGTCCTCCTGGCCTTGAAGCTCTTCATCGAGAGCCGCGCGCGAGGGCGGTGGCTCTTCGGGCTCCTATCCATGGCCGCCTTCGGCCTGGCCCTCTTCAGCAGGGAAACGGCAGCGGTCTTCCCCGCGCTGCTCGTCGTCTACGGTTGGCTCCTGGACAGGCAATTCTCCGTGTGGCGCTACCTCGTCGCGATTCTCGCCGCCTGCCTCTTGATAGGACTGTTCGCGCTGGCCTTCCTGAGCGTGGTCAACCATACGAAGGCGCCCCTCACTTACGACGTCTCATTTTCGAATATCGTGAGGAACTACTCGGCCTACCTGCTCGCGTTTATGAACATACTCACATACAGGCTGCAGAGCGTCCTTATGGTGCCGGCGATCTACGACCTTTCGTCCGCCCTCTGGATGAGGACCGCGCTCACCGTGCTCTTCGGAGCCTGTGCGGTGTTCTTCGTGATTCAACGCAGATTGAGAGGCAGATATGCGGACTCGGCGCGCGTGTTTGCCTTTGGCCTCCTGCTCTTCGCCATCGTCACTGCACCCTACGTCGTCCTGCACGAGCGGCTCTTCATGCGCTACGGTTACTTCGGCTGTGCAGGGCTCGCGATTTCCAGCGGCATTCTGCTGCAGGAAATTGCGACGAGCATAATGGTGCTCGTTCGATGACCAGGCGAGTCCAGACCGAATGGAGCACTCAGCGACATGCAATACGAAAAGGAGCGGCGAGAAGGTAAAGCCCGAGGAAAAACGCGAGCAGCGCCGAGGACGCCGGGAGGGCGGTCCTCGTCGAAACGTCCCATTTCCAGGACTCGGCGTTGAAGTCCATGCCGAGCACGGCGAGCAGCTTCTGGTCGTCAGGCTGGAGCACCGGCACCATTGCGCTGATCCAGGTGCCCCAACGGTCCTTGTACGGACCTTCCACGTTTCCCGAGCCCGTCGCGAACACCTGGTAGTCGACCTTCGACGCCTCGTCGTATCTCTGGCCGGGCGGGGAGTAGTCGGGCGAATCGGGGTCTTCGGAGTCGACGTAGAAGAAGAGCTTCCCGTCGGACCCACGCCCCATAAGGTAGATGAAACGGCACTTTGGGTCGGCCCTGCGGATCAGGGTGAGCTGCTCTTTCAGCTTCAGGTATCCGGGCGAGGTCAGATCGGCCGCCGAGCCCGAAAGGCCGGAGACGCTGGTGAAATCGACCGCCTGCGCGACCATCTGCGCCTGAACGAAGATCTCATCGCGCATCATGCGATCGACTCGATGTGACGTCCATACGATGAACAGCACACCGTAGGCGAGAAGCGCGAGACCCGCTGCGGCCATGAGCGGGTGATGTACTCTGTGTGTCCGCGCCGGCCTCAGAGTCGCGCCGGACTCGGCCTCGGCGAGAGCCTGCGTCACGACGTTCTCGTACGTGGCGGTGTGCCACTTCTTCGGGACTTGCTTCAGCTGTATTTCCATCGTCGTGCGTTTCGACGGGACGAAGGTCCTGCCCCGTTCACCGAGCTCATTGTCGAGTAAGGACTTTTGTTTCGGATAAGCCTCACGGAGAGTATCGCAAGAACCGTACCCCGGAAACGCGTTCGTGGAGCATCATAGGGGTGACGAGCCAGGGCTCCGCGGCAGCGGGGCTCACTTCTTAGCGGTCTTCTCCGCGATCCAGTCCCCGATAATGGTCAGCGCGGCGGGAGAAAAGGTCTCCTCGATCTGGGCGTATTCCGAGGGCGATCCGGTGTTCGCGGTTTGAAACAGGTGATTCAGGCCAGGCAGAACCTTCAAGACCGCTTCATTATTGCCGGCCTTTTTCAGCGCCTGCTCGACGAGCGGCATATTCTCCTTCGGCGGCACCTGAAGGTCTTTTTCGCCCCACAGCGCGAGCACGGGGCAATGCAGTCTGTTCAATTCGACAACGGGATCGTAGGCGATGAAGTACCGGAACCAGGGAGTCAACGCCCGCTTGACCTGCATGTCGATCGTGGCTTCGCTGGATCCGGATTTGGCCTTTTCATCCGCCGTCATCCCTGCCATGGCCTCAGTCAGGATCTCGCGGAGCTTCTTCCCGGCGACTGCGTCATCCTTCTCGCTATTCAGGACCGCGAACATCGCCCTCTGAATCGCTTCGTTCTTGGCTATCGTCTTCTCGTCCACTCCCATGGCCTGGCTCATACGCGCGGCCTGGAGGTACAGCAGCTCTTCGCCCCTCATTCCGGGACCCGCGAGCAGTATCACGAACGAGACGTCCTTGGATTGATTCGCGACCATGGGCGCGATGATCGCTCCCTCGCTGTGCCCGCAAAGCCCGATTCTCTCGGGATCGATATCTTTTCGCGACGTGAGGAATGCCACGGCGGCCAGCGCGTCGGATGCGAAATCCACGGTCGTGGCCGTTGCAAAATCTCCCGTCGACTTGCCGATTCCGCGGTCGTCGCACCGGAGCACGGCGACGCCTCTCCGCGTCAGGTAATCGGCGATGACCAGAAACGGCTTGTGCCCGAGGAGCTGTTCGTCCCGGTCCTGCGGTCCCGAACCCGTGATCATCACCACGGCCGCGAACGGCCCTCCCTCCTCCGGCAACGTCAGCGTGCCCGAGAGGACGACGCCAGCCTTCTCGTTCTTGAAGGCGACCTCCTCCTGCTTGTAGGGAAACGGCGGCTTCGGCTCCTGCGGCCGGTTGACACTGACCGTCGGCGCCTGATCCGTTCTGGAAAGCGTGAGGGGGAGCGACATGCCTCCCTGCTTCCAGGTTCCCACCGCGGTCTTACCGTCGGGCTGGATGAGACCTTCATATGCTCCCATGACGGCGGCACTCTTGAAAATCAGGGTGTCTCCCTTGATGACGGTCTCGCTCACCGGAATGTCCTTCGCGCCCTGGTCCGGACTGTCGAGAAGCGTCTTCCACGATCCGTCCGGGTTCTTCGCGACCCTGAAGACGATCGTCAGCTTGGTCCCAATCGCATCCAGCGTTCCGGTCCATGCGCCTTCGACGCCCGGCGTCGATGTATCCGCCGCCCGCGCGGCCTGAACCCCGGTCGTATTGGAGACGACAAGAATAGTGCATACAAACATCAATCCGCTGAGTAGCCTTTTCATTTTATCTCCTTGAAAGTGATCTTCCCCTGCGAGCCCGCTCACGGCACAGCGATGTTGTCGAAGATGGCCCCGACGACGTTCTCGGAGGTCTTCTCTTCCGCTTCGGCCTCGTAGGTGATGATGACCCGGTGCCTCAACACGTCCATCCCGATGGATTTCACGTCCTGGGGCGTCACGTAGCCGCGCCCCTGCATGAGTGCGTGCGCGCGCGAGGCCATCGCGAGGTAGATCGTGGCGCGCGGGGAGGCCCCGTACTGGATGAGCTTCCCGACGTCGAGCCCGTACTTCTCGGGCGTGCGCGTCGCCTGGACGATGTTGAGAATGTAATCCTCGACCTTCTCGTCCATGTAGATCTCGTCGGCGAGCTGGCGGAGTCTGAGAATGTCCTTCGGCGAGATCACGGGCTGGACGTCGATCTTCGTCGATGAGCGCGCCATGCGCTCGAGGATCTTCTTCTCCTCTTCCTTCGACGGGTAGGTGACCTTGAGCTTCAGCATGAAGCGGTCGACCTGCGCCTCGGGCAAGGGGTAAGTGCCCTCCTGCTCGATCGGGTTTTGCGTGGCGAGCACCATGAAGGGCTCATCCAGGGGATGCGTCTTGTCGCCAATCGTGACCTGCCGCTCCTGCATCGCCTCGAGGAGCGCGCTCTGCACCTTGGCCGGGGCGCGGTTGATCTCGTCCGCGAGAATGATGTTCGTGAAAATGGGACCCTTCTTCGTCGTGAAGTCTCCCGAGCGAGGGTTGTAGATGAGCGTGCCGATGAGGTCGGCAGGGAGAAGGTCCGGGGTGAACTGGATCCTCTGGAACGAGGCCTGGATCGTGCGGGCCAGCGTCGTGACGCTGAGCGTCTTCGCGAGCCCCGGCACCCCCTCGATGAGGATGTGGTTGTTGCAGAGGAGCCCGACGAGGAGCCGTTCGATGAGCTCCTCCTGCCCCACGATGACCTTCTGGATCTCGACGCGCACGCGGTCGAGGATCGCCTTT
>JBEKAW010000187.1:0-5224 GCA_050015715.1 Candidatus Krumholzibacteriaceae bacterium | reverse complement strand
CGAGCCCGACGAACCCCCCCCGGGAGAAGGTCAGGATGAGAACGGAGACACACGCCACGATCGAGGCGAGAAATACGAGGCGGGCGACGCGCGGCCTTCGGACCGCGCCGGTGAAGAAGACAAGGATGGGGATGACGAAGATCTGGAACATGGCGAAGGTGTTGGGTTCGAAGATCAATCCCTCGTAGCGCACGACGCCCCGGCCCCACAGCATCGAGAAGCTCGCGAACCGCGCCGGCGGATGCACGACGAAGGGAAGAAGATCCGCCATCAGTATCCCCGCCGCGAGCACCAGGAGAAAACGCCAAAGCTCCTTCCGGTTCCCCACGAACTGCATGACGATCCAAAGAACAACGATCACCTTCAGGAGCGCGCCGAGTTTCCGCACCCCCATATCGTACTCACGCGCGACGGAGAGCGACTGAAAGGCGATGATCGCGAACGCGGCGACGAGCGCGAGCACGAGCGGATGGTGTGACAGAATGCGCCTCCCGTTCGCGATCGCGAGCGCGAACGAGACGATCGTGAGGATGACGACGAACCGGTAGAGCCGGAACGGCGCATAGATGTCGAGGTTCGAGAAAAGGATAAGGATGAGAATGTAGAAGACAAGCGCGGGCCGGTCAATGAGGAGAAACGCGACGGGAACCACGAGGAACAGGGTGACCACGAGCGCGACGAGGCTCTGCGGCAGAAAAACAATCGCCAGGGCGGCGACGCATACGAGGGGCAGAACGACGAGCAGAATGAATCGTCGCGCATTCAACGTCCGGCCGTAGAGCTCGAGGTTCATTCGTCGGCCGCCCTCGCTGCCCGCCCGAACACCCCTTCCTTCCTGCGGTCCCGCACGATCATGAAAAAGCAGCCCCAGAAGAACGCGGCGGCGGTCGAGATCATCACGATCTGCTTTCGTTTCGGCCACGAGCGCTCGAGGGGCGCCGCGGGCGGGTCGATGACCTTGAGAACGTTCACGTGATTATTGGCCGAAATCTGCGCGTCGGCGAGCCTCAGGCGGAGGTATCCGAGCACAAACTCCTGAATCCGCCGCTCCCCCATGACCTGCAGGTAAATGGCGCTGATCTCGGGCAGCTGCTTGAGGGGAGGAAAAAGGCCCGGTTGGGCGCCGGTTTCCCGCAGGAGCATGAGCTGCTCGCGCATCTTGTTCCACTCGAGCTCGACCCTTTCGAGCTCGTCACTCCCCGGTTTCATCGTCGTCTCGAGGAGCTTCTTCTCGACGTCGAGAATGCTGAGGCGGCTGCTCAGATCCGTGACGATATCGAGCATCCCCCGCACCTGCTGCTGCATGTCGTAGAGGCCGTACCGTCCGAGGTTCTGCTGCAGCATCGAATCGGTCGCCGTGATCGCCCGCTCCCTCCGCGAGATCTCCTCGTTCAGGAACGCGACCCGGCTGCGCGAATCCTCGATCGTGAGCTCGATGAGGATGCTGTCGAGCTGCGCCAGGTACGCCTTGGTGACCGCGATCGCCCGATCACGGTTCCGGTCCTCGAAGCTGAGGACGATGACTCCCTCGTCCCGAATGACGACGCTCGTGTGCTCCGCGAGCTTGCGGCGCGCCTCCTCCGGATCCGAAACGCCGTACACGCGCTTGAGATCGAACCGCGCGTCCATGAGATCGCTCATCCTGCGGCTCCGGAGAAAGTAGTTGACGAGGTAATTCTTGCGCGCCCGCAGGTACGTCGCGAACGATTCGCCGAACGATCCGAGCGGCGCGAAGAACTCCTTGAGGCCCGTGATGTCCTTCTCGACGCCGACGGGGGCGAACATGGTCGAGGCGACGTATCGCGACGGGAGAACGAGGCTCACGACCGCGGAGACGGCGAAGCCCGCGACCGTGATGAGAAGAATCGCCCTCGTGTGACGGAATATGACGGACAGGAGAGACGGCATCGCCGCGAAAACCTCACCGGTTCATGAAACGCCGCGCCTCGCAAGAAGCATTTTCTGGAATGTACACTCTCCCATGGGCCCCGGCAAGGGCAAAGGCGGGCTCACCGCGAGCTCTCGAGCCAACGGAGCATTCCGGTGAGGTTCTCGTCGTTCGGGGCGATCTCGAGGGCCCGCTTCACCCAGCGTATCGCCTCGTCCCGCTTTCCCTCGGCCAGGGCCGACTGGGCGAGGAGCCTGCATGCGAGCACCTGCTCGCCCGGCCCGCCCGTCGCGAGATCCTCCTCGTAGAGCCGCCGACCCTCGTCGCGGCGCCCGAGGAGCTCGAGCACGGAGCCGTACTCGATCGCGAGCCGCGGAAAGCGCGGCATGAGCGCGTACGCGCGCGCGTAGAGACCGGCGGATTCCGCGATCTTCCCCTGCTTCCGGAGAATGCGGGCGTAGTTGATCATCGCCTCGATGTGGTTCGGGTCGAGGCGGTACGCCTCGGTGAACGCCGCGGCGCCCTTCGCCTCCTCCTTGTGATCCATGTAGTAGTTGCCGAGGAACGTGTACGCGGCGCTGTGATTCACCTTCACGAACGTCCGGTTCGAGACGAGGAAGAAGAGCGAGATCGCCGCGACCGCCATGATCGCGACCCATTTGAACCTCTTCCTCGAGATCTCCCGCGCCGCCCACGCGAGGGCGAACGAGGCGAGGAGGATGAGCACCGGCACGGCGGGCAGGCGGTACCGCACGTTGACGAAAAAGGGGAGCACGGAGACGAGGGAGCACCCGAGAAACAGCGAGACGACGCTCCGGTTTCTTCCGCTCCGGAAGAGCGCGACGAGCCCGCACAGACCGAGCGGCGCGATCAGGGCGAACGGCAGAACGAGCAGCTTCATAACGCCGCATGCCTGTTCATAGAAGAAGACGCTCGGAACGTCGGGGACCTCCGTGCCGTTGAAGAACAGGAGGAGCTTTCTCGCGAGGAGGCGGAGCCAGCCTGCAGGATCCCCCTCGATGTTCTCGAGCGCTTTGTGGAGAAAGAAGTCGGATACTTCCGGCTGCGTCATGCTCCGGCCGGTCGCCGCTTCCGCCTTCGCCTTCGCGTCGTCGATCAGCCCGCGCATGTCCGTACGCATGTCGCTCGGAGGCTTGTAGACCCCGGAGCTCCCCGGCAGGTTCCCGATGTAGAAATTGATGCCTCCGTGCGCCGCCACGGGGACGAACCGGCCGGTGCTCGAGGCGTTGTAGGCGATCGGGGGCGCGAGAAACAGCGCCGCCCCGGCGAGGAAACATGCGGCGGGAAGGAGCCCCCGCCGCTTCCGGCGGTTTCTCAGGTACAGCCAGAACGGAAGGGCCGCGACGAGGAGCAGAAACAGGTTCGGCCTGCCGAGGGCGCCGGCCCCGCAGAGGACGCCGAGGACGAGACCCGACGCCCACGACGGTACCCTTCGGGGACCGAGCTTCAAGGGACGCTCCCCCCTTTGGTCCTCGTCGAGCGCGAGCGCGAGCGCGAAGGACGCGGCGAGGAAAAACACCTCGAGCGCCGTCGAGAGAAGCATCCCCTCGTACAGGACGAACTGAGCGTAGACAATGGCCATCGCCGCCGCGATCAGGGCGACGGCGCGGCTCGACGGTTTCCCCGCGCGCGGACCCTCGGCGATTCTCGCGCCCGCCGCATAGACGAGCGCGACCGTCGAGAGGCCGAGAACGAGCTGGATGATGCGCGGCGCGACGAGCCCCTCGCCGAAGAGCCTGAACACGACCGCGAGAAACAGAGGATACAGCGGATTGAACGTGAGAGCGCCCGCCGGTATCGCGTTTCCGGCGAGCACGCCCCGCGCGAGCTCCTCGTAGAATCGCGAATCGAGCGAGAGCACGTCGCCGAACTCGGATCTTTCGAGCTGAACGAGAAAGACCACCCGCACGATCGCGGCCGCGAGGATCAGCGCGGCGAAGACGAGCACGGGACGGATCTTCCTACCCGTTTTCGCGGTTCGAGCCATTCACCCTCGATCCCTTGACGAGCCGCGGGAGCGCCCGGTACAGCATGCCGTAGGCTCGCGCCGTCGCGACGACGCCTTCGAGCGACCCCCCGGCGGCCGAGGAGCACAGCCGCACGACGGGCTCCGGCACGGCCGTCACGAGCACGAGCGCGGCCGCGTCGACGCCGCTGAAGTGCTTGATCGCGTAGAGGACCCTGCTCGAGATCGAAAAGAACAGGCGCTCGGCCTTCGCCTGTTCCGAAACGCCGCCGCCCTTGTGGAACGCGCGCGCCCCGGCGACGTACGCGCTCTTCCAGCCCGCGAGGCTCATCCGGTACGAGAAATCGAGATCCTCCAGGTACACGAAGAACCTCTCGTCGAATCCCCCGAGCTCCTCGAAAGGGGCGCGCCTCACGAGGAAAAAAGCGCCCGACACATGATCGACCTCGCGGTTCGAAGCGTGGTCCCACTCGTTCATTATATACGATGGAAAAAGACGTGGCGAGAGCCGTGAAAGACCGAGCGCCCTCGAAACGCATCGCGCGAGCGACGGGAACCGGGCGCAGGAACGGCTCACGGCGCCGCTCCCGTCGACGAGCTGGATCCCGGCGATGCCGATTCTCCGGTTCCCGGAGCGCTCCATGAACGCGACCGGCTTCGCGATCGAGTCCGCGAAGAGCTCCGTGTCCGGATTGAGGAACAGGATGTAATCCGCGCGGCTTCCCGACGCGCCGCGGTTGCAGGCGGCCGCGAAGCCCTCGTTGCGCTCGTTGCGAATGACGGAAAGGGGAAGCGCGGGATAGTCGAGCCCCTCCGCCGAGCCGTCGCGCGAGGCGTTGTCCACGACGACGACGCGAGAGAGATCGAATCCGTCGCGCTCCGTCCTGGCGAGCGAATCGAGACAGCGGCGGAGCTGCGCGCCCGCGTTCCAGTTGACGATGATGACGTCGAGACCGGCCGTCACCGGCATGCCCCCTCGATTATCCGCGCGAGATCGCGCGCCTCGCGCCGCCCCTCGTAGCGGGAGACGTCGAAATCATCGCGCGCCGCGCTCAGCCCCCGCTCCCGCAGCGCCCGAACGAGCACGCGGCCGATCTCCTCCCCGTCGTCATTCGCGATCGCGATCGCCCGCCCTGAGCGTTCCAGGAGCGTCCGTGTCGCTCCCGCCGGAAGAACGCCCAGTATCCATCGGCCCGAGGCCAGGTATTCGTAGAGCTTTCCGTGGATGTAGTAGTTTCCCTGCGGGTTCGGATCATAGAGCAGGAGCAGATCGGACCGGAGCATGATCCTCAAGGCGTCGATATGGGGGACGGGGCCCGTCATCGAGACGAGGCCCCCGAGATCGTACC
>JBEKAW010000186.1:0-5334 GCA_050015715.1 Candidatus Krumholzibacteriaceae bacterium | reverse complement strand
TCTCCCGATACGGTGAGCGTTTCGTTCCAGGACGGCGTTCTGCCGACGGCGCTCTATCACGGGACGGCCGACGCCATGCTCAAGGACGGCCCGAACAACGCGATGAGGAACGGCAACTTCGGCGCGGCTCCGTCCGACACGCTCGGCGCGGTGCTCCTCTCGTCCGCGCTGTACGAGCGGCGGCTCATAATCAAGATGGATCTCACGTCGATCAAGAGCTGCTCCCAGGTCCTCGCCGCGAACCTCTCGCTCCGCGTGACCGGGCCTTCGAGCGACCCGATGACGATCGAGGCGCACCGGGTAACGCTCCCGAGCTACGAGGACTGGACCGAAGGGACCGGCGGCGTCGCGGCGGGAGTCTCATGGACGACGATCGACGGCGCGATTCCATGGACCGCGGCGGGGGGAGATTTCGAGAGCACGGCGCTCGCGAGCGCGTCGTTCACGCTCGACACGACGGTGACGCTCCCGCTCCCGACGGCGCTCGTGAAGACGTGGATTCTCACGCCGTCCTCGAACGACGGCGTCATCATCAAGTCGACGGACGTCTCGCGGGAGCGCCGGGCGATCGTATACTCGCGCGAGTACGGCGTCGCGGCGTCGCGGCCGCGCCTCGATATCAAGTATATCAAGGGCCCTTGAGGGGGCTGACACTGCTCCCGGCGGCGCCGGGAGTCGCTCAGGAATCGATCTCGCCTTTTATCCTGCCCAAACCGCCGGCGTCCCCGAAATAGAGCATGTGGTGCTTGAACGGCAGCCTGATCCCCTTCTCGTCGAAGGTCTTCTTGAGCCGCCGCCTGAACTCGCGGGCCACCTGCCACTGCTTGACCGGCTTCGTCGTGAACATGATCCTGATGTTGACCGCGGAGTCGCCGAAGCTCTCGACGCCGAGGATCTCCATAGGTTCAGTGATGAGGGGACCGAACACGGGGTCGCTCCTGAGCCCGTCGCCGATCCCCCGCAGCACCTCGATCACGTCGTCGATATCCTCACGATAGGCGACGCCGACGTCAAGCACCGCGCGCGACCACTCCTTGGTCATGTTGGTGATCGTCGATATCGAGCCGTTCGGGACCACGTGCATCTTCCCCTCGAGATCGCGGAGCGTCGTGACGCGGAGATTCATCTTCTCGACGGTCCCCGTTTTTTCCGCAATCTCGACGACGTCCCCGATGTTCATGTTGTTCTCGAGGAGAATGAAGAAGCCGTTGATGATGTCCTTCACGAGGCTCTGGGCGCCGAAGCTCACGGCGAGGCCGACGATCCCGGCGCCGGCGAGGAGCGGCGCGATCTCGATCCCGACCTGGCGCAGGATCATGAGGATCGCCGCGACGAGAATGGCGACGCGGAGCGTATTCTCGATGATCTTCGCGAGCGTATCCGCGCGCTTCGCCCGCTCCGGGTCCATTTTCTCGGTCACGCCGAGGCGCCGTTTGTACCGCACGACGAGCATGCGAATAAGGCCGAGCGTGAAAACCATGACGGCGACGATGACGCCGATCCGTATCCCGGTCGAGAGAAGCCACTTCAGGAATGTGGAAGTCGTTGTTTCCATCGAGGCCTCCTTGCAAAGCGCGCCCTGTGAGCGGCCGGCGCCCTTCACCCGATGCGCGGGCCGCCGGCCGCCTCGCATTGTCGCACGAAGCGGCCACCACGTGTCCAGAGCATTCACTCGCCTCCCCTCCCGCCGCGGGCGGGCATTCTCCATGCAGATCCTCGCCGCTCAAGAGGTGGTTTCCGCCGCGGGAACCGCGCCCGGGGGCGCGGGATTCCCGCTCGTCCGCTGTCGTTCCCGGTCGTTCCCGGATGTTCCGGGAGCTTCCCCGACGCTCAGGGGCGGACGCGCTCGGGCTGACGCATTATGCACTACCGGATACCGGCCCTTTTCATGATCGCCGCCATCGTCGCCGCGGCGGGATGCGGCGGCTCGTCGACGAAGCCGGCTCCCTCGCCGTCCGTTCCGGCGCTTGTCTACCCCGAGAAGGCGGTCGTGCACTGGCGGTCATTCGAGGACTGGGACGCCACGACGATCGAGGAGGCGGCGGAGGCGGATCTGCTGATCTTTCCCATAGAGTGGTGCTTCTCGAAGGAATCGCAGGGCATTCTCGGTCAAATCCGGCACCTCAATCCGGGCGCTCAGATCATCGGCTACCGGACCGTCATGAGCGTTTACACGCTGTACCCGGACACGACCTACCTGCGAACGACGCTTCCGTACGTCCTCGACTACTACAACGCGGTCCGGGATGACTGGGCGTGGACGACCGCGCACGACACGCTCATGATGTGGAAGGATCTCATCCTCCTCAACCCGATCAAGAACGGCGCGCTCAATCGCGACCTCATCGACAAAATGGTGGGGCTCATCGACACGTACCAGGGGAAGAGCGGCGGCGTGTTGGACGGCATCATGCACGATTACTTCATGAGCTCCCCCTATATCAACCCAGATATCCGGGACAGCGTTATCGGCGATATCGATTTCGACGGCGACGGCATCACCTACGACAGCGACCCTGACGAGCAGCAGCTCTTCTATCGCTGGCAGGTGGAATACGCGAAGGCGATACGCGAGCATTTCGGGTCGGACTTCATTCAGATCGGAAACGGGGCTCCCCCGCAGGTGGACGCGGAGCTCGCGCACTACATGAACGGCATCTTCTACGAGCTCTACCCCAACAACCCCTGGGGAATGACCGATCGCGCGGGGCTCCTGCGCCTCCTCGACAACCAGCGAAGCGGATACCTGAGCCCGGCGAAAGGAAGAACGTGGAGCCTCTGCACGAACGAGAAGGGAAACGCGAACTACAACAACATATTCTGTCTCCTGTCGAGCCTGCTGGCGGGATGCATGTACACGGAGCTGCAGGGATCGTACGTGTTCAGCGGCTGGACGCTCGACGTGGAACCCGGCGCGCCGCTCGGCCCGACGACGATCGAAGGGAAGATGGACAGCACTCTCACCGTGAGACGCCCGTTCAAGAACGGAGAGGTGCGAATCAGTTTCTACGACACGGGAAGGCGCCAGGCGTGGCTTTTTGACGCCGCGGTCTCGCGATCGCGCTGAGCGGCGGGCCGCCCCGTCGGAGCCGCATGGTACGAAACTTGCGTGGAAACGCATTTCGTAGCGGATTTGACCGGAAGAAGCGGACCTTTTTCCGACAGGGAAGGTGCAAACGTGGCTATGAAAAGGGCAAATCGCGGCGCGGGGGTCGGCCTCGCCGAGGAGAAAACCGCAGGCAAAATTGCACGGCTCACCATCACGAACAGCTGCTTCGCGGGGCTCGAAATCCTCCTCAAGAAGAGAAAAACGATCCTCGGCAAGAACCTGCGTTGCGACATCTGCCTCGACGATTCGCTCGTCTCCGAAGAACATGCAGCCATATTGAGAACGGACGCCGGATTCCTCGTGGAAGATCTCAACAGCCGCAACGGTCTCACCCTCAACGGCACGGCGGTGCACCAGAAGAAGCTGCGGAACGGCGACACGATCGAGATCGGAAATTTCAGGCTCCGGTTCTCGTATCAGAGATAGATTTCGCGCACGACGAAGAAGCGGGGGAGAACCCTTCGATGCCGCCCGGGTGCTCGAAGGCCCTTCTCCCCTTCTCCATTTCAATCCCCAGAATTGTATGGCGACCCCCGGGCGTTTTTGCTAAAGTAATCCGCCTCGAGAAAGGAAGTGCTCGCCATGATCGATGGAACGCGCACCGACGCCGGGATGGGATCGTTCCCCCGCACCTTCTGGGTCGCCAACGTCATGGAGCTCTTCGAGCGGGCCGCCTATTACGGCATGATGTCGGTGCTCGCCGTGTACCTCCGGATGAAGACGGCGGACGGCGGGCTCGGCTTCGGCGAGACGTCGGTCGGTTTTCTGCAGTCGATCATGCTGACGCTGACGTACGTCATGCCGATCCTCGGCGGCGCGATCGCGGAGCGATACGGCTACAAGCGCTTCCTGACGCTGTCGTTCGCCATCCTCGCGATCGGCTATTTCGCGTCGGGGCGCGTCACGAGCTACGGGCTCATATTCCTCACGCTGCTCCTCATCGCCGTGGGAAGCGGGCTTTTCAAGCCAATTCTCTCGGGCACGATCACGCGAACGTCGAACGACCGAAACCGCTCGCTCGGATTCGGCATCTACTACTGGATGATCAATCTCGGCGCCTTTCTCTCCCCCATCCTCGTGAGCTATCTCAAGGGCTTCAGCTGGTCGTACGTCTTCATGGCCTCGGCGGCCTGGAGCGCGGCCATGCTCGTTCTCACGATGATCTTCTACAAGGAACCGGAGCGCCCCGCGAGCGCGAAGGGGCTCGGCGAGACGCTCTCCGAGGCGATCATGGTTCTCAGGGACTGGAAATTCGTGCTCATGATCGTCGTCTATTCGGGGTTCTGGCTCCTCTACTTCCAGATGTTCAACACGATGCTCTGGTACATGGTCGACTTCGCGAACATGGCCCCGGTCGACCGGTTCCTCACCTCCGTCGCGCACTTTTGCGGAAGCTCCAAGAAGCTCACCTTCGACGTCGCGTACATAACGAGCCTCGAAGCGGGAGCGATCATCCTGCTCCAGGTCTTCGTGAGCAGGATCGTCAAGAACCTGCGGGCGCTTCCGACGATGATCGGGGGTATCGTGATTGGAACGGCCGGGTTCATCCTGCTGTCGATCTCGGGGAACGCGTGGGTGTTCATCATCTCGATCGCCGTCTTCTCGCTCGGGGAAATGACCTGCCACCCGAAGTACTTCAGCTACATCGGACAGATCGCGCCGAAGGACAAGGTCGCCGTGTATATGGGGTACTCGTTTCTCTACGGCATCATCGGAAGTCTCGTGGGGAGCAACCTCGGCGCCATTCTCTACAAGAAGGTCGCGAAGGGCATGAACCAGCCGAGACTTTTCTGGGCGATCTTCTCGGCGATCGGGATCCTGACCGTCATCGCTCTCGCGATCTACGATCACTATCTCTCGCCCGAAAGGAGTGAGACGCCCCATGTCGGCACGTAGAACGCGCCTCCGGCGCGGCGTCGCGGGCGCGGCGCTCGCGGTATTCATCGCGGCGCTCGTTATCGCCGGTTCGTGCGCCCGCGCGAAGAAGGACGACAGCCTCGTTCTCAGGGAGGATATCTACGGCTTCTTCCTCGGCCAGACAAAGGACACCGTGTTCGAGCGGGCCAAGGACATCGCCACGATCACACGGGCTCCGGAGCCTCCGCTCGGCTACCGCGGAGAGCTGTGGAATTTCTCGATGCCGCTGGAGGCGCATCGAGACGTCGATTACGTCAGGTGCGCGTTCTTCAAGGACCGTCTCGTGGAAGTCATCGTCTATTTTCGCG
>JBEKAW010000185.1:0-5371 GCA_050015715.1 Candidatus Krumholzibacteriaceae bacterium | reverse complement strand
CGAACATCTGAAGGAAGAACCACGTGATGAAGAGGGCCTGCTGCTGCGTCCCGGCCATGGTCGAGATGAACACGCCGAGACCCAGCGTCGTGAGAATGAACGTCACGGCGAGGAGCGCGAGGAGTCCGATGTTCCCGACGACGGGGATCTTGAACCAGAGGACGCCGGCGGTCGTCGCCAGCGCGAGCTCCGCCAGCCCGAGCATCGCGAAGGGAATCGTCTTGCCCGCGATGATCTGCCAGGGCTTGCGCGGGGTGACCAGCAGCTGCTCGAGGGTGCCCGCCTCGCGCTCCTTCACGATCGCGAGCCCCGTGAGAAGCATCGTGATAACCGTCAGCAGGATCGCCACGATTCCGGGTATCATGAAATAGACGCTCTTGAGCTCGGGATTGTACCAGATGCGGGTCTCGGGCTCGATGAGGCGCACGGCGCGCCTGATCCTCGGATGGCGGGCCGCGGTCCGTGCGGCCTCGTCGCTCATGAACCGGTACATGATCCTGCTGCAGTAGCCGAGCGCTATCCCGGCCGTGTTCGAGTTCTGTCCGTCGACGAGAATCCCGACCTCGGGGCTCTTCCCCGTGTCGAGATCCCTCGCGAAATGCTCCGGAATGACGAGCGCGAGGATCGCCTCCCCCCGGCGCAGATGCCGCTCGATGCCGCTCCCCGGGTCCGGAATTTCCCTGACGATGAAACGCTCGCTCTCCCTGAATCCGTCGACGAGGGAACGGCTCGCGCTGGAGCCGTCCCGGTCGATCACAAGGAGCCCCACGTTCTTCACGTCGAAGTTTATCGCGTAACCGAGGACGAAGAGCTGGAAGAGAGGCATCAGGAAGATGATCCGCATCATGTTCGGGTCGCGGAAGACCTGCACCAGCTCCTTGCGCACGAGGTGGAGGACGCCTCTCACGAGCCCGCCCCCTTCCGCGACAGCTTCATGCTGAACCGCTTCGCGGCGAGCGCCGTCAGCACGAGACCGATCGCAACGAGGGCGACAATCTGGGGCCAGAAGTCGGCGGGGCCGGAGCCCTTCAGCATCACCCCTCTGATGATGACGAGGAAATGCGTCGCCGGAATGATGTACGAGAGGAACTGGAGCACGCGCGGAATCGAGGCGACCGGGAAGATGAACCCCGAGAGCATGATCGTGGGAAGGAGGGTGAGCATGAGCGAGAGCATAATGGCTATCTGCTGCGTCGCGACGAGCGTCGAGACGAGGAGCCCGAGCGCGAGCGCCGTGCACAGGAAGATCAAGCTGAAAAGCATCAGATAGAGCGGCGAGCCCACGACCGGCACCTTGAACCACAAGTGACCGACCGTGACGATCATCATCGCGACGGCGAAGGCGAGCACGATGTATGGAAGCACCTTGCCCGCTATCACCTCGAAGGGCCTCACGGGGCTCACGAGTATCTGCTCCATCGTCCCCGTCTCCTTCTCGCGGGCGATCGTCACGGATGTCAGAAGCGCTCCGAGCATCATCATGACGACGGCGACGAGCCCCGGCACGATGAAGTCCGTCGACTCCATCATCCGATTGTAGAAGACCGTCGGCCTGATCGAGACGCCGGCGCCCGCCGCGCCGCTCGCGCCTCCGCCGCTCGCGGGCTCCCGGGTCGTGATCAGGGTCTCGAGGTAGTTCTGGACGATCGACGCGCTGTTCGCGTCGCTCCCGTCGATGACGATGCCTACCGTCGCCCGGCCGTCCCGCTCGAGTCTCCTCGTGAAATCCCGCGGGATCAGGACGCCGGCCCGGATGAGGCGCCGTTCGAAGAGCTCCTCCGTGTGCCCGGGGCTCTCGCAGCGCTCGACGACCGAGAAATAGCTCGAGGCGTCGATCGCGTCGATGAGGTCGCGGCTCTGCGGCGTGCGGCTCAGGTCGCAGACGCCGAGACGGACGTTCTCGAGGTCGAGATTGATCGCGTAACCGAAGAGAAACATCATGACGTTCGGCAGCATGAAGATGATCCAGAGCGAGCGCGGGTCGCGCAGGATATGCTTGAGCTCCTTCCGGGCGATCGGAAGTATCCGGGATCCCTTCATACTCCCCTCACAAGGTTCACGAAGACGTCCTCGATCGTCCGCTCGCCGTAGCGCTCTCTCAGCTCCGCGGGCGAACCCATGCTCATGATCCTCGCCGCGTGCATGATGCACAGCCTGTTGCAGTACTCCGCCTCGTCGAGGTAGTGCGTCGTCACGATGACCGTGATCCCTCCCGCCGCGAGCCCGTTTATGACGTCCCAGAAATGGCGGCGCGCGATCGGGTCGACGCCCGAAGTCGGCTCGTCGAGGAAGAGAATCGCCGGGCGGTGCAGGATCGCCGCGCCGAGGGCGAGCCGCTGCTTGAAGCCGAGCGGCAGCGCGGCGGTCCGCCGGGCGAGCCATTCGGCGAGGCCGAGCGATCCCTCGAGCTCCGCGACGCGCGCGTCGATCGCGCCGCGGCTCAGCCCGTACACGCCGCCGAAGAAGCGCAGATTCTCCCGCACGGTGAGATCGTCGTAGAGGGAGAATCGCTGCGACATGTAGCCGATGTTCCGCTTGATCCGGTCGAAATCGCGATTGATGTCCCAGCCGCCGACCGTCCCCTCCCCCGAGGTCGGCCGGAGGAGCCCCGCGAGCATGCGGATCGTCGTCGTCTTGCCGGCGCCGTTCGCGCCGAGAAGACCGAATATTTCTCCCGTGCGCACTTCGAAGGACACGCGGTCCACGGCGACAAAATCGCCGAAGCGCCTCGTGAGATCCTTCACGAGGACGGAAGGCGCGCGTCCCTCACTGCCTGCCTGTGCCATCGCGTTCAGCTCCCCTGTCGTCCGTTTGCTGCCGCGGGGCGCGCCGCCGCACATCCCCCGCCCCCCGCCGCGCGATCAATCTCTCATGAGCGCGACGAACGAATCCTCGACGCCGGGAGCGACCTCCCGGATGGGCCCCGTGACGGTCCCGCTGCGCCGCATCGCCTCGAGAAGCCCCTCGATCTCCGGGCGGCGCTCCCCGAGCGCTATCACCTGCACCGTATCGCCGAGTATCCTCACGAGCTCCGGCGCCACGGCGCCTTTGAGCCCCGCCGAAATCGCGGGGAGGTTCGGCCCCTCGACGGCGTACACCGTTCCCCGGAAGAGCGCCGTTATCTCGCCGACGCTCCCCGTCGCGAGGATCTTTCCCTTGTGAATGAAGACCATGTGCTGGCAGAGAGCCGCCTCGTTCATGTACGGCGTCGAGACGAGGATCGTGACCCCCTGCGAGCGCAGCCGCGCGAGCATCTCCCAGAAATCGCGCCGCGAGACGGGATCGACTCCCGTCGTCGGCTCGTCGAGGATGAGCGCCCTCGGCGTATGGATGAGGGCGCACGAGAGGGCGAGCTTCTGTTTCATCCCGCCCGAAAGCGCCCCGGCGCGCCGTTTCACGAAATCCCCGAGGCGGCTGAAGGCGAGGAGCTCCTCGGTGCGGCGCTTCCGTTCGCCCGCGGGGACGCCGAAGAGGTCCGCGAAAAAGCGGAGGTTCTCCGCGACGGTCAGGTCCTGGTAGAGGGAGAAATGCTGCGGCATGTAGCCGATGATCTCGCGAACTCGCGCGGGGTCCTTCTTTACGGAGAAGCCAAGGACGCTCGCCTCGCCGCCGTCCGCGTCGATGAGCGAGGTGATGATCCGGATGAGCGTGCTCTTTCCGGCGCCGTCGGGGCCGATGAGCCCGAACATCTCCCCCGCTTCGACCGAGAAGCTCACGCCCGAGAGCGCCGCCGTCGTCCCGAAGCTCTTGGTGATCGCATCGACCCGCAGCGCCGGCTCGCTCATTTCAGATAGACCTCTCCCGGCATGCCTATCTTGAGCTCCGCCGGCGAATCCTTGATCGTCACCTTCACTGCGTAGACGAGCTCGGCCCGCGCCTCCTTCGTCTCCACGTTCTTCGGCGTGAACTCGGCCTCGGGGGAAACCCAGGAAACGGCCGCGGCGAGATCCTTCGTGTAGGCGTCGACCCGCACCGTCACGTCCTCTCCGAGCTTGAAGCGCGCGAGGTCCTTCTCGGCGACGTAAATCTTGAGCCAGAACTTTTTCGTATCGGAGATCTTATAGACGGCGCCCCCCGACGGCACGGTCTCTCCAATCTCCACGTATTTCTCCGCGATCACGCCGGAGGCCGGAGAGACGACCGTGCCGTCCCTGATCCCGCGGTCGAGCACCGCGACGGAGGCGTCGATCTCCTTCTCCTTCGCGTCGAGGAGCTTCTCCTGCGCGCGGGCGGACGCGAGCTGGCTTGCGGCGACGCGGTATTTCGTGGAGGCGTCGTCGTACTGCTGCTGGGTCGCCGTGCCCTTGTCGAGGAGGCCCGAGATTCTCTTGTAGCTCTTCTCGATGTTGGCGAGGTTGTCCCCCGCCTGCCTCACGGATTCGGCCGTCGTAAATCTGTTCGCCCTGACCTCGTCGAGCCCCGCGAGGAGCTCTTTTCTCTGGAGCTGGAGCTTCTCGACGTCGAGACGCGCGAGCGTGTCCCCCGCCGCGACCGCGTCTCCCTCATCCTTCGTGAGGCGCACGATCTGCCCGCCCGTCTGGGCGCTCACCGTGACCTCCGTCGCCTCGAGCGTCCCCGAGCCCGCGAAGCTCCGCGGGTGCTTTTCCCCGCAGCCCGCGGCGAGGCCGGCAAAGAGGAATACCAACGCGACGGCCGGAATTTTCGATCTCCACATTGTGCGACGCTCCCTTGACTGATGGACGCGGACCTCACGTGCGACGACTGTTGGAGGAGATTATATATCCGGGGCCGCCCTCTGTGCTAGAATCAAAGCGACGGGACAAGCCCGCTCATAACGCAGAGGCGCCACCCATGAAGAACAAGGAAATCTCGGATCTCTTCAACGAAATCGCCGACATCCTCGAGCTCCGCGGGGAAAACGTCTTCCGCGTGAACGCGTACCGGCGCGCCGCGCAGAACATCGAGGGGCTCTCGCGCGCCATCGAGGACGTGGCGGCCTCCGGCGCTCTTCATGAGCTCCCGGGGATAGGGAAAGATCTCGAGGGAAAGATCCTCGAGTATCTCGAGAGCGGCGAGATCGATTTTCTGAACGAGCTTCGGAAGGAGACGCCGCAGATTCTCCTCGATATGCTGCGCGTCCCGGGCATCGGCCCGAAGACCGCCGTGCGCCTGCAGGCCGAGCTCGGCATCAACTCCCTCGACGAGCTGAGGCACGCCGCGCTCGATCATCGTATTCAAGAGCTCCCGAAGATGAAGGCGAAGACCGAGGAGAATATCCTCAAGGGTCTCGAGTTCCTGAGCCGCTCGGGGGGACGTTTTCCCATCGGCGTGGCGCTCCCCGTCGCGCAGCGAATCGTGGGTGAGCTCGCCTCTCTCCCCACGGTCAAGAAGATCTCCGTCGCGGGACGCC
>JBEKAW010000184.1:0-5394 GCA_050015715.1 Candidatus Krumholzibacteriaceae bacterium | reverse complement strand
GCTCGAGTTCAACGACCGGCTGGCCCATCTCATCGAGGCGGGGAGCGATTTCTTCCTCATGCCGTCGCGGTACGAGCCGTGCGGGCTGAACCAGATGTACAGCCTCCGCTACGGAACGATTCCGATCGTTCGCTCGACGGGAGGGCTCCTCGACACGATCTCCGAGCTCGACGGGGCCGGCGCGTCGGGGAACGGATTCACGTTCACGGACTACACGGCCGCGGCGCTGCTCGAGGCGGTGAAGCGCGCGGTCAAGTTCCACACGAACAGAGCCGCGCTCAAGAAGACGCGAGGGCGGATCATGGCCGAGGACCATTCATGGCGCCGCTCCGCCGAAGAGTACCGCGCAATGTACGAGCGCGCGCGCAGCCGCGTTGGAATGGGGTTGACAAAGTAGATACGCGGTTTTTATACTAATAGTTTGACAATCGATAAGGGGCGGGAATAGCTCAGTTGGTAGAGCGCAACCTTGCCAAGGTTGATGTCGCGGGTTCAAGTCCCGTTTCCCGCTCCATTCATTTATCGAGGCGGCATAGCCAAGTGGTAAGGCGACGGTCTGCAAAACCGTTACTCACCGGTTCGAATCCGGTTGCCGCCTCCATCCTTAGCCCTGCTCCGGCCGCTTGCAATCGCGGCTTCTTCGGGCCGGTCCACGGGGTCCTTTTCCCTTGCCGCCTCCGGAGGCATCGTTTACCATCGAATCCATGCCGGGGTGGCGGAACTGGTAGACGCAGCGGACTTAAAATCCGCTGAAGCTCTGCTTCATACCGGTTCGATTCCGGTCCCCGGCATTTGATTGGAAATACGGGGCTTCCAGATGTATCAGGGATCGCTTTCGATAATCATACCGGCGTACAACGAAGAGCAGGGGCTCGATCGGGCTCTCGGCCGTCTCATGCCGGTAGCCCGCGAGAAACGCTATGAGGTCATCGTCATCGACGACGGCTCGACGGATGGGACCGCGAATGTGGCGCTGCGGCACGGCGCGAGGGTCGTGAGCCATCCGCAGAACAAAGGGTACGGCGCCTCGCTCAAGACGGGGATCAGGAACGCCTCGCACGAGCTCATTCTCATGATGGACGCCGACGGGCAGCACGATCCCTCGATGATCAACGAGCTCCTCGTCCACATCGATCGCTACGACATGGTCGTCGGGGCGCGAAGGAAGATGGCCGGGTTCCGGGCGCCGGGGAAGAAGCTCCTCGCGCTTGTCGCGAACTACCTGAGCGGCACCAAGATCCCGGACCTCAACTCGGGGCTCAGGTTGTTCAAGAAGAAAACAGTCAGGAGTTTTCTCCATTTCTGTCCGAACGGCTTTTCGTTCACGACAACGATCACGCTCGCCTACCTGCGCGAAGGGTACAGCGTGAAGTACGTACCCATCGACGTCGAAAAGAGAATCGGGCGCGCGAGCACGGTGGCGGTCCTGAGGGACGGGTACAAGGCGTATCTCCTCATCATCCGCGTCATCGTGCTGTTCAACCCGCTCAAGGTTTTTGTGCCCGCGGCGTTCGTGCTCTTGCTGCTCGGGGTCGCGTTCACCATCTATGGCATTGTCGCGTTCGGCAGGGCGCCGAACATGGGTGTGCTCACAATCCTCTCAAGCATACTCCTCTTCTTCATGGGCGTGCTGGCTGACCAAATCTCCGCGATCAGACGGGAGCGGCGATTCGATTAGCCGGTGAACACGGAATGAGAACTTTCGGGAAAAGATGGATGCGCGTCCTCTTTCAGGGGGGCGGCATCGTTCTCTTCGTCGTCATCCTCACCCGCGTCGACCTCGGGGCGATATGGCGCTCGTATAGACATATCGAACCGGGTCATGTGGCGCTCGCACTTGGCCTCGCTCTTCTCCTCACCCTGGTGAAGAGCGTTCGATGGAAGCGCATCGTCGCCCGGCAGAACCTGACGGTGCCGCTTCCCATGGCGTTCCGCATCTACGCCTCCGCGCTTTATCTCGGCCTCGTGACCCCCGGGCGAATCGGGGACTTTGCCAAGAGCCTGTATCTCACGGGACGGGGGATGTCGGCGGGGAAGGCGATTTTCAGCTCGCTCGCCGACAGGCTCTTCGACATTGTGTTTCTCGTCGTGGCGGGCTACCTGAGCCTTCTCCTCCTGCCGGGCATCTTCAAGAATCAGCTCCTGATGAGCTCGGTGCTTCTCGGTCTCGTCGCGCTCGCGGTCGTCGGACTTTTCTGGAGGCGGGAATTCCTCAAGCGGTTCGTGCGGGTATTCATTTCGAGGATGCCGCACCGGGGAATCCGGGAAAGCCTCGACCGTGTCATGACCGAGACCATCGGAGACTTCGGACTCCTTGGGCCCCGCGCCGTCGGCGCTGCGACGGTTCTGACCGTCCTCGCATGGGTATGTCACTACTCATGCTTCATCCTTTTCGCGCGCGGGCTCAGGATCGAGGCGTCTATCCACATCCTGATCGTATCGGTCTCGGCCGCCGTATTCGTCTCCCTCCTCCCGGTGTCGCTCTCGGGGCTCGGCACGAGGGACCTCGTTCTCATTCTCATATTCAGGGGGGCGGGTCTTACGCGCGAAGAGGCGGTGACGTTTTCGTTTTCGTTCATTGTCGTCTATCTGATGCAGGGGCTCGTCGGGCTTCTGTGTTGGATGGGCGTGCCGTTCGATTCCAAGAAGGCGGTCGAATCACCCGCCGCGGGGGGGCACGCATGAGCGAGATTCGCGAAAGAAGCCACAACTCCCCTTCGGGGTTCTGGAAAGGGTTTCTCGGACATTGCGCCTATTACGTGAGCTGGCCTCATACGCTCGCCTCATGGCTCCATCAGGTGCGCGGCGTGAAGATCAAGCACCCGCTCAGGGTGCGGATCGCCGCGAACGTGCTCATCGATTCGCTCTACCCCGAGCTCGTCGAGATCGATGACGATGTCTTCATCACGAGGGGCGTCGTGATAGTCGCGCACCTCACGCCGACTCCATTCTTGAGAGAATTCATCGGGGGAACACAGTTCAAGAGGGTCCGAATAGGGCGCGGGGCCTATATCGGGGTCAACGCGATCATTCTCCCCGGAGTGACGGTCGGAGAGGGGAGCATTGTCGGCGCCGGGTCGGTCGTGACGAAAGACGTCCCTCCGTACAGCGTCGCCGTGGGGAACCCCGCCCGGGTGATACGGAGCGTGCGGGACGGAGGAGGGGAAGCGGCGCGATGAGCGCGTACGCGAACCGTTTCACGATGGACGAGGTTCGCCGCTTCTGGGACGGCGTCGCGGACGAGTACGAGCGCGAGAACGAGCGCGTCGAGCGAATCCACACCCAGCGGTTCAGGGAAGCCCTCAAGAGGCTCGCGCTCGCTCCCGGCATGAGGGTTCTCAACGTGTGGTCCCGCGCGGGCGGCGCCGTGCCGTACATCCGAGGCGCGTCGGAGGGGATCACGCTCGTCAATATGGAGCTTTCGATCGGCATGCTGCGGCACGCCGCGAGGCGATACCGGCGAGAGAGCTTCGTCCAGGGATCGCTGCATGATTTTCCGTTTCCGGCGCGCGCGTTCGATGCCGTGCTCTCGCTGGAGACGCTCGAGCACGTTCCCGACCCGTTTCTGTTTCTCCAGGAAATCCGGCGCGTTCTCGCTCCCGGGGGGTCGCTCGTGATGAGCCTTCCCCCGAGCGCCGTCGAATGGACGGCCGCGCTGAACAACAGTCTCAAGTTCCATCACGGGGAGGGACCCCATCGGTTCATCGCGCCGGAGGAAACGAAGCGAATGCTCGCGGAGGCGGGCTTCACCCTCGTGAGCCATCGCGGCACGCTCTTTCTCCCGTTCAGGGGCATCGTGTTCGAATCGCTCGACGCGGGGCTGAGCAGCCTGTTCGCTAACGGGCCCTTCGCCCAGCTCGGCCTGAGGCAGTTCTATGTCTGTAAAGTCTCCCGTTGACACGCTCCTCGAGACGGTCATCGAGACGGGTCTCTGCACGCGATGCGGGACGTGCGTCGGGGCATGCCCGTCCGGAAACCTCGTCATCGCCGATCCCGTCGGCGCGTGCCTTCCGAGCGAGCGCGGCCGCTGCGCGTCCTGCGGACTCTGTCTCAGCGCGTGCCCCGGGGCATCGGTCGATTTCGCGCCGCTCGAAAAGAGCTTGTTCGGGGAAGCCCCATCGAGCCGTTTTCTCGGCGTCGTTCGAGGCGCCTGGCTCGCGCACGCGGCGGAGGCACGGACGCGGCGGGCCGGATCGAGCGGCGGGGTTGTCACCGCAATGCTCATCGATCTTCTCGCGCGGGGGGAGACGAACGGCGCCCTGGTCTTTGCCCCGCATGAGAAGGAGCCGTGGAGGGGATGGGGGAGGGTCGCATCGAGGGCAGCGGATATCGCGGCGGCGGCGCAGAGCCGCTACCACCTGAGCCCCCACAACACCGTGCTCGCGGACCTGGGGGGGCTCCAGGGGGACTACGCCTACGTCGGCCTCCCCTGCCAGATCCACGGGCTCCGGAAGCTCGAATCGGCCGGGTGGCACTCATCCGCCCGCATCTCGCCCGTTATCGGGATCTATTGCGGCAACAATCTCTACTTCGACGGGACACGGGCGATCCTGAGAAAGCTCGGGATCGGACGGACCGCCGACCTCGCAGCCCTCTCCTACCGCGAGGGCGCATGGCCCGGCTCGCTCACCGCGCGAACGGTCGACGGCCGCGTTCGCTCGATCTCGAAGCTCGACTTCAACCAGGTCATACCCTTCTATGTGAACCGGCGATGCCTTTTCTGCGTCGATCTCACGAGCGAGCTCGCCGACCTCTCGGTCGGCGACGGATGGGCCAAGGAGGGGAGGGACGGCGGCTGGTCGGTGGTTCTCGTCCGCAGCGAGCACGGCGAGCGCATCTTCGACCGCGCCGTTGTCGAAGGTTCCATTGTCGCGGAGCGGATCACGATCGAGGAGGCCGAGGAGATGCACGCGCACGCCTTCGATCTCAAGAAGACGGGCGCGTTTCTGCGCCTGCGGCTCTGGAGCGGTTGGGGATTCGCCGTTCCACGGTACGACCGGCCGACGCGGCGCGCGGGGCTCGCGCGGAGGATGCTGGAGGTTCCTGTCTCGCTCCAGTTCGCCTTCGCCTCCTCCCGAGCGGGACGTGCGCTCTTCGCGATACTCCCCGTGCGGCCGGTCGGGAGGCTGTTCCGGCTCCTGAGGACGCTCTGGATGAGGTCGGCGTCCCGTCGCTAAAAGGTTGACCCCGTTCGTAGGCTTCGATACAGTTCCATGCTATGAACTCCCGCGAGAAGCTCGATCTTGGACGCGGATTGCATGCCTGGGAGGCGGCGCTCCTCGATGCGGGAGATCTCTACCTCGTTGGGGGGACGGTCCGGGACATGCTGCTCGGGGCCCACATCGACTCGGTCGACGCGGATTACCTCGTCAGGGGGATCGGGCTCGACGACTG
>JBEKAW010000183.1:0-5398 GCA_050015715.1 Candidatus Krumholzibacteriaceae bacterium | reverse complement strand
GGACGTGGGTGGGTTTCGGGTCGTGTCTCTAAGAGTTTCGGGTCTGGGTGGGGGGGGGGGCATTTCGTTCTCCCACGCATACGGAGCTCGACGACCTCGAAATCGATGGGCTCTTCGTGCGCGCGAACGACCGGTCGGAGCGCCGCGCGCTCGAGCCGGCGCGAATCGCCACGCCCGCCGGCTCGTTTCTCTGCGACGGCGTGGAGCTCTCGCGGGAGGAGACGCGGCAGGTGAGCCTCGGGGGCGTGCAGGCGGAGCGAACCGAGGAAATGACGAGCCGGCTGTGGACCTCGCGCGACGTGCCGCTCTGGGGCCTCGTGAAGAGCAGGATCGAGAAGACTCTTCTCACGCGCTCGAGCGCCGCGCGCGCGCACGAAGCGACGCCGCGCGTGACGGTGACGGAATCAATCCTCCTCTCGTACCGGCGGCCGCGCGGCCGTTCGTGAAGGCACCGCGGGGTTTTCGGTTGCTTGCGGCGCCGTAACGGAGTATTTTCATCCGTATACAGGCACCGTTGCAAGGGGGGACCAATGGATCGATCATGGGGCGCCTTACTTCTCGTTCTCTTCGTCACGCTCGCGGCGGGCGCGTGCCTCGGAGCGACCTATCGATCGTATGACGATCTCAACGCGGCCGCGATCATCGTCTCCGATCATACCTCAGCCACCTTCGAGCGCGCGCGGGCGATAGCAGAAGGCGCCGGAGCGCGCGGTCTCCAGATGTATCCGCCCGACGCGATCTTCGGCTACTTCCCGGCGCGGCCGGAGCAGTCGCTCTTCGCTGGGCTCGCGGCGCAGCTCGCCTTCTCGCGGGACGACCTCGCGGGAAAGGGGCTCGACGGCGTCGTCGAAAAGGTCCTCGGCGATCTTTTCAATCAGAAGAATATTCTTATGAGCGCGCCCCCCGTGAACGCGGAGCCGTTCAACGACCCGGTGCTCAGGGTTCCCGGCGAGATTATCCGCGCGACGAGTCCGTCGGGGCCGCGCACCGGCTCGCCGAGGGAGCTCACGGATCGCGGCATTCAGCAGAACTCGGAGTTCATGATCGGCAGCATAGCCGTCAACGTCATCTTTCCCGAGAGCACGGGGCACGACGAGGACTGGACGGACCAGGAGATCGCCGACGCGATGAGCGCCATCAGCCTCGGTGTGTCGCAGTACATGGAGCAGGCGCTCTGGGTCGATATGAGCTTCACGTACAACTTCAAGAACTTCAAACGAGTCCCCGTCACGATGGAGCCGATCGAGAGCAACATGAACACCGATCCCATCTGGATGGGACAGGCGCTCGCGGACCTCGGCTACGACGAGGGAGCTTACGTCGGCGCGTACGAGCTCAACCAGCACGTGCGCGACAGTCTCCAGACAGACTGGGTTTTCACGGTGTTCGTCGCCAACATGGCCAACCACTACAATGCCAACGCCCCGAGCCCCGATCCCGGATGCTGGGGAGGCGCGGGGTACGTCGCCTACTCGTACCTCGGCGGCCCGTATCTCCTCGTGCCGTACCCGGCGTGCCGGTACGGCTACGGTCTCGGCTTCGGCCGCGTGTTCATTCACGAGATGAGCCACATCTTCTGGGCCCTCGACGAATACGCGTCCGCCGGGGTTCTCTGTACGGAAAAGACGGGTTACCTCGCGGTCGCGGACAGAAACACGCTCTACAAATCGTGTCAGGCGACGGTGCCGTGCATCATGCAGAGCGGGGCCCTCTCCGGGGATCCGCTCCCCATCTGCGAGTACACGATGGGGCAGGTGGGGCTGCAGGACCTCAACGAAAACTCCATTCCCGACATCTACGAGGTCGCGCCGATCGTCAAGTTCAACAGCTTCGGGGTGCAGATGGACACCCTCCTGCCCGGTGATGATTACATACTCTCCGCCACCGTCACGAACGCCGCGGTGCCCAACAATAACCCGCAGGAGGACACGACCTACATGACCCGGATCAGCTACGCGCCGTACATCAAGAACGGCGAGATGTCGCTCAACGGGCAGCCGTTCGTCGCGCTCACGCCGATCGGCGGGAAGTGGAATTCGGCGAACGAAGATATCGGGATGACGATGACCTCGACCGACTTTCTCCCGGGCTCGAACGCGATCGCGGTGCGGGTGAAGAACCGCGTCGAGATGAGCGCGGTGGCGACGAAGAACGTATACGTCATCGGGCTCAAGTACTACCACGTGTCGACCGCCGTGCGCGACACCAGTATCAAGATCGAATGGACGACCGCGGCCGACGTGTTCGGCGCCGTCTTCGACGTCGTTCGCACGGACCTGACGGTGAAAGGGGGCGCGGAGACCATCGGAAGCGTCTCCGTGCCCGACGAGAGCGGGGACCGCAAGGCGTACAGTTTCATCGACGCCGGCGTGAAGGCCGGGCACGAGTACCAGTACCGGATCGTCGGGAGGTTCTCGGTCACGTTCCACGGGGATCACCACAGCTACGAGTTCCCCTCCCAGGACGTCGACGAAACGGCGCTCGTCCCGATCAAGGCGGGCTTCATCTCGAATCTGCTTCCGAATCCGACGCCGGATCACACGACCTTCACGGTGAATGTTCCGAGGAGCTGGCGCGACATGAGCGGAAGCCGCGTTCCGGCCGGGGGCGCGGTGCGCCTCGCGCCGTCGGACATCGAGGTGAGAACGTGGGTCGACATCAACGTTTACAACGTGCTCGGGCAGCGCATCAAGAACATCTATGCGAACAACCGCTTCGGCGGCACCATGACGCTCACGTGGGATGGAACGGACTCGAGAGGGAGAACCGTGCCGACGGGCGTCTACTTTATCCGGGTGGATGCGGGGGGCAAGACAGACGTAAAGAAGGTTGTAATCCTTCATTGATATCGCAGATCTTCAGCGCCCCCCTTTTTTTGGGGAATACTATTGACAACGGCGAGGGGAAGTGATATAAGCCCACCATATATAGTATGGCCCGGGTTGAGAAACCACACTATGTAGAGTTTTGAAGCAGTTATCCCTGAAAGGGAGGGTGGCAATGACGCGAGTGGACAAGGAGGATACACTACTTCAGAAGGATAAGAACTACGTGAAGTTCCACAGGCTGCTCGCGAAAGCGGAGGCCGAAGGCAGGCTGGATGGAAAGCATGTGTGCCCGGTATGCGGCATGAGATACCTGTCGGCCCAGGATGCGGACGAGTGCTGCCGGATCATTTCGCAATAGCGCTTCGTGCGCGCGCCAAGAGAGTTCCGCGGGGGAGGCTCCTGTGATACAGCGAAAGGTAAAAGCAAAGAAGGAACACGCGAGGACTATCGAACAGTTCTGCTCCGTGTGCAAGAAGACCTTCGACATGCCGGTGGTCGAGGAGGCGGACAATCAGGACGTCATCTGGCTCAACTGTCCGGGATGTCGCGGGTACCTGCCGCACATGATCAACCAGGAAGAGATCGCCGAAGCCGAGGAGAACGAGCGGGAGGAGGCCCGCAAAGGGAGCGAGGATCTCTCCATGGAAGACATTTCCACGGAAGACGCGCGCGAATATCAGGAATCGAACGAATACCAGGTCGGAGACGTCATCTACCATCGCTCCTGGAACGATTACGGAAAGGTGATCGCGAAGGAGACCCTCTCAGGGCACCGCAAGACGATCCTCGTGCATTTCGTGAACCAGGGAAAAACCCGCTTGCTGGAGGGCGTCGCGTAGAAGGGACGCTCATTGAGATTCACATCCTTCCTGATGTCAATCGTCATCGCGGCGCTTGCCGGGTCGGCCGCGCCCCTCGGCGCGATCGGGCTCTACGATGATCTCCCCTCGTTTTTCTCGACGGGGGATACGGTGCGCACGCTCTCCTTCCGGCAGACCGAGTGCAATCTCGCCGGGGAGCGCGCCTCGCTGCTCACGGGCGCCCTCGCCCTGCGGCCGGCGCCCCGCTACGACGTGCTCCTCGATTGCATGTTCCCCGCGGTGCGGGATGATTACGGAATGGGGGACATGCTGGTCCGCGCGACCGCCCGCCTCTGGGGAGACACGCTCAATACCTCGGGCCTCTTCTTCCGCGGCAACCTGAGGGTTCCGAGCGGCTCGAAGGCGCTCCGCCCGTTTTCCAACGCCGCGCTCCAGGGAGAGGGGGGCCTCGAGGTGCGCTTCATGCGGCACGGAGTCGCCTTCCAGGCCGCCGCGGTCTACACGCTCTCCGGCGAATCGGTGCACGGGACGGATTTTTCCGACGACCGGCACGCGACGCTCGCGGCCTCGGCCGGCATCGACCTGCCGGCGGCAGGCATGGTGAAAGCTGCCGCCTTCCTCATGAACTATCACGGCGGCGGCACGAGAAACGTCTATCTCCTCTCGCTCGACCGCGGCCTCTCGCCGCAGCTCGCGATCGGGATCGCCGGTGAGATCGAAGCGGGAGCTGCGGCGGACCGCGTCTTCGATTCGACCGTTTCGATTCTCTTTACGTACCGCCTCCCGCCGCACCGGCCCTCTCCGAAGCCCGAGTCCGGCGTTCCCTCTCCGAAGCCCGAATCCCGCGAACCCTCTCCGAAGCCCCGTTCGAGCCGCCCGTAAGTGCATATTGCAAAAAGGCGGCGCTCCTATAGTTCCTTATGATTGAGCGAACGTGTGCGGATGCCCCCGTCGTTCCGCATGAATGGAGGCACACGCCTTGCGATTGGACGCGCTGGGGATGCAAGAGTTACGGTGCAGTGGCGAAAGGAAACGTCCGAATGTCGAACGAACCCGTCACGAAAGTCCGCCCGATGCGCGCGGATGCGTCCGGCACGGCCCGCGAAAAGGCGTATATCATCGACGACGATCCTCTCATGGCGGAGCTCCTCGAACGGCGTCTCGAGCGGCGCGGCTACGAGCCGGTTCGCTTCGACGATCCGGGGCGCCTCCTCGATGAGATCACGTCCGACTCGCCCGCGGTGCTCTTCACCGATCTCGAAATGCCCCGCATGGGCGGCGCCGATCTCGCCGCGAAGGCGCGCGAGCGCGGCTACCGCGGGACGATCGTCGTCGCCACCGCGTCCCGGGAGCGGGACGATCTCGTCGCCGCCATCAAGAACGGCGCCGACGAGATCATCGCGAAGCCCGTGAAGGACGACGATCTCGATCTCCTCATCGCAAAGGCCAAGGCCCGGGCCCTGCGCAGCCTCACCGGGATCGAGTCCCTCCGATCCGTGCTCGAGCCGGTCGGCCAGGGGGTCGTCCTCCTCGACGAGGAATGCGTCGCGTTCTATGCGAACAGGCGCGCCCGTGAGATTCTCGATGCCGCCGGCGTCCGCGAGGTGCAGGAAGTCCTCGATCGTGGAAAACTCGCCGCGCAGGTTATGAAGGAACAGGGCGGATACGGCGGCGTGGTCTTTGTCGACGTGTCGAAGCCCGACGGCGGCGGCTCGCGGCACCTCGTCGGTTTCGAGACCCACGAGATCG
>JBEKAW010000182.1:0-5409 GCA_050015715.1 Candidatus Krumholzibacteriaceae bacterium | reverse complement strand
ATGATTCCCGCCGGATTGTGCGCGGTCCTCGTGCCGATCGCGGTCGGAATTCTCCTGGGCGCGGAGGCGGCCGGCGCGCTCCTCATGGTCGGAACCATCACCGGCGTCCTCGTGGCGCTCGTGTTCAACAACGGCGGCGGCGCGTGGGACAACGCGAAGAAGCTCATCGAAACGGGAAAGTTCGGCGGCAAGGGAAGCGACGCTCACAAGGCCGCGGTGGTCGGCGATACGGTGGGAGATCCTTTCAAGGACACGGCGGGCCCTTCCCTGCACGTGCTGATAAAGCTTCTGTCCACGCTGACGCTCGTGCTCGTGTCGTTGTTCTTCGTACTGAGAGGCGCCTGATCGTCCGCGCGGCCGCTTTGCGGCCGGCGAATCAGCCGCTTTTCTGGTAGAGCCAGCATCGCACCGTCCGCCCGGCGCGAATCGGGATGAGGTCGGGCTTCTCGAGGCGGCACGTCTCGAAGACGTTCGGGCAGCGCGGGTGAAAGGCGCAGCCGGGAGGCACGTTCACCGGGCTCGGCACGTCCCCCGGAATGGCGGCCTTGACCCTCGCGCCGGCCGGGTCCGCGGCGGGGACCGAGGCGATGAGCCCCCGGGTGTACGGGTGAAGCGGCTCCCTGAACAGCTCCTCCGTCGGCGCCTGCTCGACGAGCTTCCCGCAGTACATGACGGCGACGACGTCGCTCACGTGCTCGACCAGGCCGAGATCGTGGGCGATGAACAGGTACGTGAGCCCCATTTCCGACTGGAGATCCCTGAGAAGGTTGATGATCTGCGCCCTGATCGAGACGTCGAGCGCGGAGACGGGCTCGTCGGCGATGAGCAGATCGGGCTCGACGGCGAGCGAGCGCGCGATGCCGATGCGCTGCCGCTGACCCCCCGAGAACTCGTGGGGGTACTTCGCCGCGGCCGAGGGCGGAAGCCCCACCCGTTCGAGGAGGCGCGCCACCCGTTCGTTCACCTCGGCGCCCCGTGCGAGCCGGTGAATCTTGATGCCCTCCGCGATCGTGCTTCCCACGCTGAGCCGCGGGTTGAGCGATGAATAGGGATCCTGGAACACCATCTGGATCCGGCGCCTCGCCCTGCGGAGATCCCTCCCCTTGAGCGCCAGAAAATCGGTCCCGCCGAGGAGAATGCTCCCGGCGGTCGGCTCCTCGAGCCGGATGAGCACGCGCGCGAGCGTGCTCTTGCCGCAGCCGGACTCGCCGACGAGACCCATCGTCGTGCCCTTCTCGATCGCGAGGTCCACCCCGTCGACCGCCTTGACGAGGGCGCCGCTTCCGAAGAAGAGCCCGATCGACGAGCGATAGTACTTCCGTATGCCCCGCGCTTCGAGGATGTTCATGTTCGCGCCTCGCACAGCCAGCAGCGGGAGCGGTGATCGCTCGAGACGTCGAAGAGCGGCGGCTCGGCGGCGTGACATTTGTCGAATCGCTTCGGGCACCGGTCGCTGAACCGGCAGCCCGGCGGAAGGCTGAAGGGATCGGGAACGTTTCCCGGGATCGCGGCGAGGGTGCCGCCCCGCACGCCCACCTTCGCGATCGAGCCAAGGAGCCCCTCTGTATACGGGTGGGCCGTCGCCGCGAAGAGCTCGCGCACGGGCGCCTCCTCGACGATGACCCCCGCGTACATCACGAGGACGCGGCTCGCCATCTGGGCGACGACGGCGAGGTCGTGCGTGATGAGAAGCACCGCCATGCGGAGACGCTCCTGAAGCTCGCTGAGGAGCTCGATGATCTGGCCCTGCACCGAGACGTCGAGCGCGCTCGTCGGCTCGTCCGCGATGACGAGCTGCGGCTCGCAGCTGAGGGCCATCGCGATCATCACGCGCTGGCGCATTCCGCCGCTCATCTGGTGGGGATAGGCACCGTAGCGCTTTTCCGGGTCGGGGATTCGCACGAGCCGGAGCATCTCGACCGCCCTCGCCTTCGACTCGGCCCGTCCGAGCTTCCGGTGGACCGCGATCGCCTCGCGGACCTGCTCGCCGCAGGTGAAGACGGGATTGAGGCTCGTCAAGGGCTCCTGAAAGACGATCGAGATCTTGTTCCCCCGCACCTTGCGCATCTCCTTCTCGGGGAGCTTGAGAAGGTCCCGGCCCTCGAAGAGGATCGAGCCCCCGGCGATGCGCCCGGGGGGCGACGCGATGAGACGCATGATGGAGAGCGCCGTCACGCTCTTCCCGCACCCCGACTCCCCGACCAGCCCCACCGCCTCGGCGCGACCGACGCGGAAGCTCACCCCGTCGACGACGCGGGCGGAGGCGCCTTCGCTCTCGAAAATGGTCGTCAGATTCTCAACGTTCAGGAGCGCTTCCATACGCCTCGCTCAGACGAATTGCTTCGGGTCGAATGCATCCTTCAGGGCGTCGCCGAGAAGATTGAACCCGATCACTGTAACAGCTATCGCGATACCTGGAAAGGTCGAAAGCCACCATGCGCTGAGGAGCACCTCGCGCCCCTCGAACACCATCTGCCCCCAGCTCGGCGCCGGCGGCGGCACGCCGAGCCCGAGGAAGCTCAGGGAGGCCTCCGTGAGAATGATCCCCCCGATGCGGAGCGTCGCCGCGACGATGATGACGGTCATCGTGTTCGGGATGAGGTGCCGCCAGATGACGCCCCTTCCCCCGGCCCCGAGCGCCTCGGCGGCCTTCACGTAGTCGAGATTCTTCAGGGCGAGAACCTGCGCGCGGACCAGTCGTGCCGTATCCATCCAGCCGGTCGCCCCGAGGAGAACGATGACGAGCCACACGGAGCCGGAGAACAGGGCGACGCACGTGAGGAGCAGGAAGAGCCGCGGAATCGCCAGCAGCGCGTCGACGATCCGCATGAGAACCGCGTCCGCCGCCCCTCCGAAATAGCCCGCGACGGCTCCCACGAGCGCGCCGAGAACGACCGTGATCGCGACGGCGATGAGCCCGATCATGAGGGAAATCCGCGCGCCGTAGATGACGCGCGAGAGAACGTCTCTGCCGAACTTGTCCGTTCCGAGGGGGTGCGTCGGGCACGGAGCCACGTAGCGCATCTTCGGAACGTCCCCCTGGGCGATCGGATCGTACGGGGTCAAGAGCGGCGCGAGCACCGCCGCGAGGTAGAGCGCGACTATGATCCCGGCCCCGGCCATGCCGAACCGGTTCCTCCGGAACCTGCCCCATCCCTGCGACCAGAGCCCGGCGCGCGGCGCCTTCACGAGCAGGCGTTCGTCATCGATTTCGCTCATTGCGTCTCCCTGCGAACCAACCCCGGCTTCATTGTTTACCCCCGCCGGCGACCGTCAGCCTGGGATCGAGGAGCCCGTACGCGACGTCCGTGAGGAGATTGGCGATGATCACGATCGCCGCGACGACGAAATTGATCGCGAGAACGACCGGATAGTCCCTCGCGTAGATCGAGTCGACCGCGAGCCTCCCCATCCCCGGCCACGCGAAGATCGTCTCGACGATCACGGCGCCGCCGAAGAGAAGCGGGAGGCTCAGCCCCACGATCGTCACGACCGGAAGCGCCGCGTTCCTGAACGCGTGCTTGAGAAAAACACGGCTCTCCGGAAGCCCCTTCGCCCGCGCCGTGCGGATATAGTCCTCGCGCAGAACGTCGAGCATCGAACCCCGCATGTACCGCGCCGTGCTCGCCGCCGAGGCGACCCCGAGCACGAACGCCGGGAGCACGAGGTGCCGCGCGCGATCGAAAAAGAGCGCGAGCGCGCCCAACCCCTCGGTGTCGACCGACTGCATATGGGACGACGGCAGAACGCCGAGCTTCAGGGAAAAGACGAGGATGAGCATGAGGGCGAGCCAGAACGAGGGGATCGAATAGACGAAGAGCGCCGCGATCGTGTTCACGCGGTCGAAGAGGGAGTATTTCTTCGCCGCCGAAAGTATGCCGAGCGCCAGCCCGAGGAAGATATGGAGCAGGAGTGCCACGACCGTGAGACGGAGCGTGTTCGGTATCGCCTCGCCGAGAACGTCCCGCACCGGACGCAGGTAGCGCAGGCTCACGCCGAAGTCCCCCCGCGCGAAGCTCCACATCCATTTGAAGTACTGCTCGTAGAGCGGCCGGTCGAGCCCGAGGCTCTGCTTGATGTGCCGGACCGTGTCCGGGCTGATGTCGGGGTTGAAGTACCGGGACATCGGATCGCCCGGCGCGAGATGGAGGAGAAAGAACGTGATCGTGAGCACGATGAAGAGGAGAAGGACGGATTGGAGGAGGCGTCGCGCGAGGAAACGGCTCATGGCGAGGAGACCTCCCCCGCGAGACATTCGCTCATCTCGCGGCGCTTCTCCGCGGCGCGCTCCCCGACCGCCGCCCGCTCCGCGTCGGTGAGGCTCAGCGGCGTCCACGCGACGCCGAAGAGCTCCGAGAACGCGCGCACGATCGCCGCGCGGAGCTCTCTATCATCGACGGGGCGACCGATCTCCTCTTCGATGCTCGTGACGCGCGCTTCGAGGGAGCCCCACGAGCCCCGCAGGTATTTCACGATGCGCGAGCTCCCGGGCCTCGCGAGAATCGAGCCGTGCTGGAGGACGGCCGCGGCGCTCATCCGCTGGGCGCTTCCCGCGATCTTCCTCCCCCCGACGGTGAGCTCGGCGCGCGTCACCGACGAGAGGCACGGCGGCGCGGCCCCGTGCGGCCTTGGAATCTCGCGCCCCCGCGAGACCTCCGCCCCCGCGCCGAGGGAACGGAGCGCCGCGCGGAGCGCCGCGGAGATTCTCATGAACGCCTCCGCGCGGCCGTTCCCGAAACCGGCCGCCCCCGCGGGCGCGACGACGCAGTACGTGAGCTCTCCCTCGTGGAGAAGCGCGCGCCCGCCGGTGATCCGGCGCACGCAGTCGAGGCCGTCGGAACGCACGCGAGCGAGATCGAGAATTTCCAGGGGATCCTGATGAGCGCCGATCGTGATCGCCGGCGGATCGAACGTGTAGAGTCTCAGAACCGGCGCGCGGCGCTCCCCTTCGGCCCGCTCGAGGAGCAGCTCGTCGAGGGCCATGTTCTCGGCGCCGGGTGCGGGGCCGCTATCGAGGAACAACCATCGTTCCATCTCACTCGAGGTCCCCGGGGCAGCACAGGTCGGGGCACCGCGCCGCGACCGCCTCGTCGAGACGCCTCACCGGCGTCGTGACGGGCGCCTCGTGCAGCTTCTCGGGGCTCTTCTCGGCCTACTCGGCTATCTTCTCCATTGCGTCGGCGAATTGATCGAGCGTCTCTTTGCTCTCCGTTTCGACGGGCTCGATCATGAGCGCCTCCTCGACGATAAGCGGGAAGTAGACGGTCGGAGCGTGAAATCCGAGATCGAGGAGCCGCTTCACGACGTCCGTCGCCCGGACGCCGAATTTCTTGAGGTTGCGCGCCGAGAGCACGAACTCGTGCATGCAGGGCCCCGGGTACTTGAGATCGTACGAGCGCTTGAGGCGCG
>JBEKAW010000181.1:0-5434 GCA_050015715.1 Candidatus Krumholzibacteriaceae bacterium | reverse complement strand
GCCCCATCACGGTGAAGACCGGCACGGCGCTTGGGATAGACGTCGCTCTCGACAAGCTCGCGGGTGAGTTCGCGGCGGTTTTCGTCGGCGTCGGGCTCATGAAGAGCCGCCCGATGGGGGTCGCCGGCGAGGAAGGGCGGGGCGTCGAGCGCGGCCTCGAATTCCTGAGAAAGGTCAACGGCGGCGAGAAGGTCGATCCGGGGAAGACGGTCGTGGTCGTCGGCGGCGGCAACACGGCCATGGACGTCGCGCGGTGCGCGCGGCGCGCCGGGAGCGAGGTGACGGTGGTCTACCGCCGGACGATGAACGAGATGCCCGCGATCAAGGACGAGATCGAGGAGGCCGAGAAGGAAGGGATCTTCTTCCACTTCCTCGCGGCCCCGAAGAGCATCGCGCGAAGCGGCGCCGGGCCGATAAAGGTCGTGTTCCAGCAGATGAAGCTCGGCGAGCCCGACGAATCGGGACGCCGGCGTCCCGTCCCCGACGGGGAGAAGACCTTCACGATGGACGTCGATACGATGTTCACCGCGATCGGCGAGGAGGCCGACACCTCCGCGTACGTGAAGACGGTCGACGTCGACGGCGCGCTCATCCGGACGAAGAACGAGTCCGGCGAGACGAGCGCGCAGAAGATATTCGCGGGCGGCGACGTCGTGACGGGGGCGGCGAGCGTCGTCGAGGCGATCGCCGCGGGGCGCAGGGCCGCGGAGAGAATTGACCGGATGCTCTCGAAACAGAGCGAGCCGGTCGTCGAGGAGCCGCGAACGATCAGCATCGAGAATATCAACACGGCCTATTTCACGAAATCGAAACGGACGCTCGTGCCGCGCATCCCCGTTGAGGCGGCCCTCGAGGGCTACCGCGAGATCCATACGGGATTCGACGACGAGCTCCTGCACCGCGAGGCGGACCGCTGCTTCTCGTGCGGGGTGTGCAACTTCTGCGACAACTGCTGGGTCTACTGCCCCGACGTCGCGGTCAAGCGGCTCGCGGAGGAGTACGAGTTCGACTACGATTACTGCAAGGGCTGCCTCGTCTGCGTGACCGAATGCCCGCGGAGCGCCATATCGACGCGGGAGGAGGGAAGATGAAAAAGGTCATCATGGGAAATCACGCCGTCAGCTACGGCGTGAGGGCCTCCGACGTCAAGGTCATCTCCGCGTACCCGATCACTCCCCAGACGCAGATCGTGGAGCTTCTGTCCGAGATGTGCGCCAAGGGGGAGCTCGACGCGAAGTTCATCGCGGTCGAATCCGAGCACAGCGCGCTCACCGCGTGCGTCGGCGCCTCCGCCGCCGGCGTGCGCACCTTCACGGCCACCTCCTCGCAAGGGCTCCTTCTCATGCACGAGATCATCCACTGGGCGGTGGGGGGCCGCCTCCCGATCGTCCTCGTGAACGTCAACCGCGCGGTCGGCCCCCCGTGGAGCATCTGGACCGACCAGAACGATTCCCTCTCGCAGCGGGACACGGGATGGCTCCAAATCTACTGCGAGAGCAACCAGGAGACGCAGGACACGATCGTTCAGGCCTTCAAGATCGCCGAGACGGTGATGCTCCCCGTGATGGTCGTTCTCGACGCGTTTTATCTCTCTCACACCTTCGAGATCGTCGATATCCTCGAACCCGCAGACGTGCGGCCGTTCCTCCCGCCATTCAAGCCCGAGGTGCGGGTCGACGTCTCCGAGCCGCACTCCTTCGGCAACCTCGCGAGCCCCGGCGAGTACTTCGAGCTCCGCTACATGATCGAGAAGGCGATGGAGGAGTCGCGGGACGTCGTGCGCGACGTCGACCGCGAGTTCGAGAAACGCTTCGGCCGCGGCTACGGCGTCGTCAAGCCCTACCGCTGCGAGGATGCCGAGTACATACTCGTCACATCCGGCACCGTCGCCTCCACCGCGCGCTCCGTCATCGACGAGATGCGCGCCGAGGGCGTCAAGATCGGCGCCCTCAAGATCAGGGTGTTCAGACCGTTCCCCTTCGAGGAGGTCTACCAGGTGCTCTCGAAGGCGAAGCGGGTCGCCGTCATCGACCGGAACATATCGTTCGGGCATCACGGGATCTTCTACCAGGAAGTGAAGAGCGCCCTCTACGGAAGGACGAACGTCCCCATTGCCGGCTACATCACGGGGCTCGGCGGACGCGACGTGACCCCGAAGGTGATCCGCGAGATCGCCGAAAAGGCGATCGGCGACACGAAGCCCGATCCGCTCATCAACTGGATAGGAGTGAAGATATGAAGGCAACGGCGAAGCTCCCGACCGTGGAGCTCATGACCTCCGGCCACCTGGCCTGTCAGGGCTGCGGCGCGACGCAGGCGATGCGCTTCGCCCTCAAGGCTCTCGGGCCCAAAACCGCGCTCGTCATACCGGCGTGCTGCTGGTCCGTGATCGACGGGCCGTTCCCCCATTCGTCCCTGAAGGTGCCCATCCTGCACACGGCGTTCGAGGCCGCGGCGTCCACGGCTTCGGGTCTCAAGGCGGGTTTCGAGATGCGGGGGGACACCGAGACGGTGGTGCTGGCGTGGGCGGGGGACGGCGGCACGTTCGACATCGGCATCCAGGCCCTTTCCGGCGCCGCCGAGCGCAACGAGGACATCATCTACTGCTGCTACGACAACGAGGCCTACATGAACACGGGAATCCAGCGGAGCTCGTCGACGCCGATCGGCGCGTGGACGACGACGACGCCCGGGACTCACTGGAAGAGGCGCCCGAAGAAAAAGATGATCGACATCATGGCGGCGCACTCGATTCCGTACATCGCCACCGCCTCGGTCGCCTATCCGCAGGATCTCATCGAGAAGTTCAGGAAGGCGCGCGAGTTCACGGGGACACGGTTTCTGCACGTTTTCGCGCCGTGCCCGACGGGCTGGAAGCTCGCCCCGGAGCTCTCCGTCTCCATGGCGCGCCAGGCGGTGACCTCGAAGGCGTTTCCGCTCCTCGAGGTGACGGACAGCGGCAAGACGTGGAAGATCTGGAAGGACTTCGAGCCCACGCCGCTGAAGGATTATCTCATGGCCCAGGGGCGCTTCCGGCACCTGAAGGACGAGGATATCCGCTGGATCGAGGAAGAGACCGAGAAATACTGGCAGTACCTTCTCTCGCGCGAACGCCTTTCCCAGATGGTTCCGGGGCTCGAGGCTGAATAGGTTTCAAGGATCTTCTCTCCCGTTCTTCCCCGGAGGGCCCGAGAATGCTCGGACCTTCCTCCGCGCGCCGCGTCTTCCGACGTAACTCCTTTAATTACAATAAACTAACTCCTGATTGCCCATCCATTTTGCAACGCCTTTTCGCAATTTGATATGGCGCGCCCATCGATTCCGGGACCCACGGGCATACTAATCGCTTGAAAATAAAAGCATTATAAAAATTCACCGGAGTGGTACGCATTAAGCGTCCATTGGGTCTGGATGAAAATTCATGCGCGGCTTCGAGCCTGAAGCTATGGAAGAGATACGATGAAAAAGAGATTCACACTCGCAAAAGGATTCACACTCGTAGAGATGGTGGTCGCGATTTCGATCCTCGGTCTCATAATCGCGATCGGCACGCCGCCCGTCGTGAGATACCTGCACCATTTCCAGGCGCGGGACGCGGCCCAGGTCGTCGCGGGCGTTCTGAGACAGGCGCGAGAACGGGCGATCCACGAAAGAAACAACTACGTCGTATTCTTCAACGTCGGCGGCTCGTCGATCACCGTTCTGGACGATGACGGCGGCGGCTCCGGCAACCCGGCGAACGCCGGCTTCGTCGCCACGAACCGTGGAAACGGCGTGGCCGACAACGGCGAGCGGGTCTACGGACCCTACCGGCTGCCGAAGGGACAGGTCTTCGGACTCGTCGGCGGCACGGTCGGACCGGACGGAACGTACGTTCAGAGCGCCGTCACCTTTTCGGGAACTCCCCCGCGCGTCGTGTTCTACCCGAACGGCAGCACGAACGAGGAGGGTATCGTCGTCGTGATGCCGGAGGGCGAGTTCCGGATCCAGCACCGCGGGGCCGATCAGATGCTCATCGTGCGGCGCTCGACGGGGAGCGTCGTTCAGGCACGGCCGTCCTACAACTGATCCCGGAGCCCAAGCGGAGGTTGTCATGCAGATGAAGAGATATATCGGCGGCACAAAGGGAACGACCCTCGTGGAAGTCATCGTGGGCATGACCGTGTTCGCCATCGGCGTGCTGAGTCTCACCCACGTCATGTTCCTCGCGATGCGCGCCAACGTCCGTTCGAAGCACGTCGTCGTCGCGACGAATCTCGCCCACCAGCGGATAGAGCAGATCATAAGCAGCACGAGGTACGACAACATCACGGCGGCCGCGTTTCCGACGGAAAACTACGGAGCGGTCGAGGGAGGGAACGCGAGCTACATCAAGTACAAGAGGGTCGTGGCGATCGCGGACTCCACGAACTCGATCGGGACGAGCGTCATGAAGGAAGTGACGGTCCGCGTGGAGTGGCAGGAAGGGCGCAGCGTGCGCAACATGCAGATACGTTCGAGCATCAGCAGGTTCAAGGACATCAATCTTTGAAGCGGAGTGATGGATCATGAAGACTCTTGCGCATAGTGAACGCGGTTTTTCGCTCCTCGAGATGATGATCGCGCTCTTTGTCAGCGCGCTTCTCATCCTGATTTCGTACAACGTCCTCGTCTCGCAGAAGAAGGCGGGGGACGCGCAGAATCAGATCGTGAACGCGCAGCAGAACGCGAGCGTCGCGCTGGAATCGCTCGAGAAGGATCTGCGGCTCGCGGGGACGAACATCGACGATTTCGATCATCAGCCGGTCTTCATCGACGCCGCTCCCTACCAGGTCATCTTCAACGCCGACATCTCGACGGGCGTCTACGGCGTCCCGGCGATGAGCAAACATCAGGCCGTTATGCTTCATGACGGCACCGCGTACTTCCCCGGGAGCTACCCCGGAGAGAACATCGGCACGATGGAGAGGTACAACAACGGCGCCGAGACGATCCGGTATACGTTCGACGCGGACGGAAACGGCATCGTCAATACGTACGACCGGTACACTGATACCCAGAACCCCGCCGATTACGCCCTTTATCGAGAGGAGAACGGGTCGCGCGTCGACTTGATTGCGTACGGCCTACGCGGGAGAGAGAACTACCCTGACGGCCAGCTGCCGGCGCCGCTCTTCAAGTACTGGGGCGATTACAGCGGCACCGGCGTCGTCACGCTGTGGGGCGACACCAACCACGACGGACAGCTCAGCCAGGCCGAGATCGCCAACCTAAGCGCCGTTTCGCAGAACATGCTGAGCAAGATCGTCGAGGTGGAGCTGAACGTCGAGGCCGAGTCCCCGACGATGGAGGCGAGCTACGTCGGCCCGCACAGCACGAGCGCCGTCCCGCGGAGGTACCGGTCCATCGTGATGACGAGCAAGATCCGGCCCCGGAACGTGGGGACGAACAGCGC